>NZ_DAIEII010000065.1:0-13998 GCF_027352875.1 Gryllotalpicola sp. | reverse complement strand
GGCGTCGAAGTTGAAGCCCTCGATCTTCTCTTGGGCGGTCTCGAGCGCGCGGGAGATGAGCCGATGCTGGATCGGCTCGTCCTCGGGCATGCCGAGGCGGCCCATCATGCTCTTCAGCATGTCGCTGGCGAAGACGCGCATGAGCTGGTCCTCGAGCGAGACGAAGAACTGCGTCTCGCCGGGATCGCCCTGGCGGCCGGAGCGGCCGCGGAGCTGGTTGTCGATGCGGCGGGATTCGTGGCGCTCCGTGCCAAGCACGTACAGGCCGCCGGCCTCGACGACCTTGGCGGCCTCGGAGGCCACCTCCTCCTTGATGCGGGTGAAGGTGGTGTCCCACTCGTGCTCGTAGATCTCGGGCTCGGCGACGGCCGGGTTGAGGCCGCGCTGGTTGAGTTCGGCGACGGCGAGGAACTCCGCGTTGCCGCCGAGCATGATGTCGGTGCCGCGGCCGGCCATGTTGGTCGCCACGGTGACCGCGCCGAGTCGGCCGGCCTGGGCGACGATCGCGGCCTCGCGGGCGTGGTTCTTGGCGTTGAGGACCTCGTGCCGGACACCCTTCTTGGCAAGCAGCCGACTGAGGTATTCGGATTTCTCGACGCTCGTCGTGCCCACGAGCACCGGCTGGCCGGCCTCGTGGCGGCGCGTGATGTCCTCGACGACCTGCGCGAACTTCGACTCCTCGTTCTTGTAGACGAGGTCGGACATGTCCTTGCGGATCATCGGCCGGTTGGTCGGGATCAGCACGACGCCGAGCTTGTACGTCGACATGAACTCGGCCGCCTCGGTCTCGGCCGTGCCGGTCATGCCGGCGAGCTTCTCGTAGAGCCGGAAGTAGTTCTGCAGCGTGATCGTCGCGAGCGTCTGGTTCTCGGCGAGGACGGGCACTCCCTCCTTCGCCTCGATCGCCTGATGGATGCCCTCGTTGTAGCGGCGGCCCGAGAGGATGCGGCCGGTGTGCTCGTCGACGATGAGCACCTCGTTGTTGAGGACGACGTAGTCCTTGTCGCGCTTGAAGAGGGCACGGGCCTTGATGGCGTTGTTGAGGAACGAGATGAGCGGGGTGTTGGCACTCTCGTAGAGGTTGTCGATACCGAGGTAGTCCTCGACCTTCGCAATCCCGGACTCGAGCACGCCGACGGTGCGCTTCTTCTCGTCGACCTCGTAGTCCTCGCCCTCGACGAGGCGCTCGGCGAGGCGCGCGAATTCCACGAACCACCGGTTCGCCTCGCCCGAGGCCGGACCCGAGATGATGAGCGGGGTGCGCGCCTCGTCGATGAGGATCGAGTCGACCTCGTCGACGATGGCGAAGTGGTGACCGCGCTGCACCATGTCGGCGGTGGCCCACGCCATGTTGTCGCGCAGGTAGTCGAAGCCGAATTCGTTGTTCGTGCCGTACGTGATGTCGGCGGCGTACTGCTCGCGGCGCTCCTCGGGCGTCTGGCCGGCGAGGATCACACCCGTCGTCATGCCGAGCGCGCGGAACACGCGGCCCATGAGCTCGCTCTGGTAGCTCGCGAGGAAGTCGTTCGTCGTGATGACGTGGACGCCCTGGCCGGGGATGGCGTTGAGGTAGGCGGCCGTAGTTGCGACGAGGGTCTTGCCCTCGCCGGTCTTCATCTCGGCGATGTTGCCGAGGTGAAGCGCCGCGCCGCCCATGATCTGGACGTCGAAGTGACGCATCCCGAGCGTGCGCACCGCAGCCTCGCGGACGGCGGCGAACGCCTCGGCGAGCAGGTCGTCGAGGCTCTCGCCCTCGGCAAGGCGCACGCGCAGCTCCGCGGTCTCGTTCCTGAGCTCGTCGTCGGTGAGGTCCTTGAAGTCCTCTTCGAGGGCGTTCACCGCGCGAACGTACCCCTGAAGCTTGCGCAGCACGCGGCCTTCACCGACGCGCAGCACCTTTTCAAGAACTGAGGCCACTGGGGATGCTCCATCGTTCGGGACAGGGTCCCCACAATGCTAGTCGCGGGCGGCTCCGCTCATGCTGACGGTCCGGTGGACCGTCAGGCGGGCGGCTCCGCTCACGCTGAAGGTCCGGTGGACCGTCAGGCGGCCGCCCGCCGCCGCAGGCGGGGAGACCCTGTCGCCCTGCCCCGGCAGAGCTACCGCCCCACCGCCTGCAGCCCGCGCTCCCGGGTCACGTCCTCCTGCAGCACCTCGGCCGCCTCGTCGAGCTGGATCACGCCGTAGTCCCAGCCCTTGCGGCGATACACGACGCTGGGCAGCCCGGTGGTGGAATCCGTGAAGAGGTAGAAGTCGTGGCCGACGAGCTCCATGTAGTACAGCGCATCGTCGACGGTCATCGGCGCGGAGGCGAACCTCTTCGTGCGGATGACCACCGGGCAGTAGTCCGCCTGCCCGGGCTCATCGGAGACGGCGTCGGCCGCGGTCGGCTGGGAGGTCTGGATGAGCGCGTCGAAGGCGACCGGGACGGCGCCGGTGCGCAGGCTCTCCGGGCGGTGCTGGCCGCCGCGGTGGATCTTGCGGCGGTCCTTCGCACGACGCACCCGCTCAAGCAGGCGGCCGATCGCGATGTCGAACGAGGCGTACTTGTCGGCGGCCTCCGCCTCGGCGCGCACGACAGGACCCGGACCCACGAGAGTGAGCTCGACGCGGTCGTTGCCGCCCGACTGCGCCCCCGGCTTCTCGGCATGGCGGCTGACCTTGACCTCGAAGACGAGGGCGCGCTCAGCGAGGTGCGCGATCTTCTCGGCCTTCTCCTCCACGTACTCGCGGAAGCGATCGGTGACGCCGATTCCGCGGCCGGTGATCTCGATCTCCATCTCGACCTCCTCGATCTTTCGCACGAACGTAGACCCGATTCCCGTGGTTGTCACTAGCTGCTTCCCATTGATCCGCTAAGTCTCACGGCCGTGAGCAGGCTTCGGGTGCCTGCGCTCGGTGCGGGCCACCGCGACGGCGGCCGCGACGTGTGCGCCGGCGCTCTCGAGCGCCCGGATCGCCTCGCGCAGCGTCGCGCCCGAGGTGACGATGTCGTCGACGACGACGACGGTGCGCCCCGCCGCAATCGGGCGCGCGGCCAGCGAGCCGGCGCGGTTCTCGGCGCGCTCGCGCTCGGTGAGCTCGGCCTGGTCGCGCGTCTGCCGTACGGGTCGCAGCAGGTTGCTTCCGCGCAGTCCGGCGGCCACCAGGATGGCCCGCACCGGAGCGTAGCCGCGTCGGCGGTAGGCCGCGCGGGTCGAGGGGATCGCAACGAGCTCGACCTCGCCGGCGAGACCGGGCGGCAGCGCGCGCAGGGCCGCGGCGAGGGCGGCGAGCAGTGGGACGGCGAGGTGGCGCGCAGCATCGGTGCGACCGGCATCCTTGAAGGCCAGCAGGATGGCGCGCGCGACACCCGCGTACGGCAGCGCCACCAGGACGGGGACGGCGACGCCGTCGAGCGCCACCGCGAAGGGCTCGGCCGCATTCAGCTCGCCACGGCAGTCCGCGCACACGGCGCGATCGGGTGCGCCGCACCCGGCGCACTCGACGGGTGCGAGCACCGCGAGCGCATCGAGAAGCGCGATTCGGACGGCGTCGAGCACGCCCGCATTGTGCGCGCGGGCGTCACCGCGCGTCGCGCTCCCTCCACACCCCCGCGCGACCGAGGCCCCGGCCCGTTGCCCGCGGCGTCGGGGCCCGAACTTCGATCGGGGCGGCGGGAAGGGAGCGGACGCGGATCAGCCGGCGATCAGGGCAGGCGGCCGAGGGCGGTGGCGAGCACGCCGACGCCCGCGGTGACCTGCTGCCAGCCGCTGCCCTGCAGGCTCTGCAGCGAGCCCTTGTCCGTGAGCGCCCACAGCTGGCCGGCCGAGCCGGCGGCGAGGGAGACGGCACCCGCGGGCGCGGCCTCGTTCGAGCGCATCCCCCCGATCACCTGGATGACGACCTCGCTCGGTGCCTGGGGCGCGCCCCCCAGAACCCCCAGGGTGAGCTCGTCGACCCACGTCAGCGCCCTGCCCGCGGTGAGGCCGGTGCCGCCGAGATCGATCGGGTCTCCGAGATGGCCCGGACGCCCGCTGCTGTCGGGCTGGATGCCCGCGACCATGAGGTGCAGCTGAAGGGACGTCGTGCGCACGAGCGCCGCGACCCGCGTGCCGTCCCGCGATACCGCGAACGCGGCGAGCGAGGCGGCGTTCGGCCAGGCGGCGGTGATGGCGGTGCGGGAGACGCCCGGTGCGGTGATGCGGAAGTCGTCCGGACTGCCCGACGGGACCGACCAGACATCGCCCGCGGTGTCGAGGGACGGCGCGACGAGACCGGCGCGGTCGTCGACGTCCGAGGAATCCGTGCCGCGCACCGCGTAGACCGACCCGTGCGCGAGGACCGCCGCCACCGTGCCGGTCGCCGACACCGACACCGCGGACGGGGTGAGCGCACCGACCGTCTTGCCGACACCCGGCAGCGCCGCAACGGCGTCGCCGGACAGCGTGCCGAGAGCGCCGCCCTTGACGACGACCGGGCTCGGCCCGACCGAGGGGTCGCGCTGCAGGTTTGCGGGCAGCACGCCGGAGCGGTCGACGCCGTCGATCGTGAGCTGCACCGCGCCCACCGACGACGTGCTCGACAGGCTCGTCTCGAGCTGCGCGTACATGCGGTCGACCGCCTGCTGGTCGGCGCTCGCCGCCGCCGCGTTGAGCGCGACCTGCGCCGCGCCGTTCCGCGTCGGCACCGAAGTGCCGGCGAGCTGCGCGCCCGCCGGGAACGCGCTGACGACCGAGCCGGCGAGCCACTTGGCCGGCCCCGCGAGGAGCGCCCGGACGACCTGCGTCGCCGCCGCGCTCTCCGTCGCCGGGAACCAGCGCTCGTCCGGGACGAGGAAGGCGAAGTCGGGGCTGAAGAAGTAGAGAGTGCGCGAGGTGAAGACGTCCTGGAACCGGGCCTCGTCGATGACGATGCCGTCCGGAGCCTTCGAGATGCGCCACTGGCCGCCCTCCTTGACGAAGGAGTACTGCAGCGGAATCGGGGCGGGCGAGGCGGCGGCGAGGTAGCCGCCCGGCGCATCGAGGAAGGCGGCCGGGTGCACGTCGATGCGCTGCTCCGTGTCGCTCACCCTGACCGGCGCGGAGCGGGCGGACTCGTTGTCGATCGTCACCGAGGCATCCGGATTCCACTGCGTGGAGAACTCGGCCGAGAGGAACCCGCGGGCGACCTGGAAGCCGCCCGCCGGGCTCACCGCCGCGGCGAGGAAGCCGTCGAGGATGCTCTCCTGGCTCGCGTTGAGCTGCGGGCCGACCGGGCGGAACTCGATCTGGCCGGAGTCGTTGCTGCGCTGCTGGACCGAGCCTCCGGCGTTCACCGGGCCCGAGCGCGGGATGACGGTGCAGCCGCCCAGCACGAGGGCGATGGCCGCGACGAGGGCGGCCGCGACAGGCACGAGGCGGCGGCTCATGCGGAATCCCCCGCATCATCGGGCACGAGCGGGATCGGCGACCCCTCGACGGCGCCGCCGAGAGTGCGCGGCAGCGTGAGCCGGAACAGCGCTCCCTCGCCGGGGCGCGACCACACGTCGAGGGTGCCGCCGTGGACCGTCGCGTCCTCGAGCGAGATCGCGAGCCCGAGCCCCGTGCCGCCCAGGGTGCGCTTGCGGGCGGGATCGGCACGCCAGAAGCGGTCGAAGACATGCTCGAGGTCGGCTTCGGCGATGCCAATGCCGTGGTCGCGCACCGCGATCGCCACGGCATTCTCATCGGAGTCGACGGTGATGTCGACAGGCCTGCCCTCGCCGTGCTCGATCGCGTTGCCGACGAGGTTGCGCACCACGCGCCGGATGCGCCTGGGATCCATCGGGACCGCGAAGTAGCCGCCCGGCGCATGCAGCCTGAGCTCGGTGCCGTTGGCCTTGGCGAGGCCGGAGAGGTCGTCGATGACCTCCTCGGCGAGGCGCACCGGGTTGGTCTGGTCGATCTCGAGGTTCACGGAGCCCGCGTCGTAGCGGCTGATCTCGAGCAGGTCGGAGAGCAGGTCGTCGAAGCGGCCCACCTGGGTATGCAGGAGTTCGGCGGTGCGGGCCGTGGCGGCGGGGAAGGCGCCGCGCTGGTCGTGGATCATGTCGCTCGCCAGCCGGATCGTCGTGAGCGGGGTCCGTAGCTCGTGCGAGACGTCGGAGACGAAACGCTGCTGGAGCCGCGACAGCGTCGCGAGCTGCGTGATCTGGCGCTGCAGGCTGTCGGCCATGCCGTTGAAGGAGCGGGCCAGCGTCGAGAACACATCTTCACCGGCATCCGGAATGCGCACTGCGAGGTCGCCTGCGGCGAGCTTCTGGCTCGTCTCGGCCGCGAGCCGGATAGGGCCGATCACGAAGCGCACGACGACGTCGGCGAGCACGGCGATGAGCAGGATGAGGGCGAGCCCGGCGAGCAGCAGAGTGCGCTGCACGAAGGCGAGCGTCTGCTCGCTGTCGGCGAGGTCGTAGCCGAGGTACAGCTCGTAGAGGCCCGCGCCCGGCAGATCGACTTCAGTGCCGACGACGATGCCCGGATGGGTCGTCGACGGCTGGTCGCCCACCGGAAGGGCGACCGACTGCGACATGAGCCTGGTCGGATTCGCCGCGACCGCCGAGCGCAGCTCCGGCGAGATCGGCGGAAGCTGGTCGGAGATGAGGTCCTGCGGGGCGTTCGGGTTGGGCTGCTGCCCCGGGGCCCGGAACAGCGCCAGCGGCGCCGAGGTGGTCGTCGCGACGACCGACCGCACCCCGAGGTCGAGCTGCCGCACCGCGGCGGGGTCGGTCGGGTCGGCCGCATCCATCGCCTGCTGCACCTCCTGCTGGGTGCGGGCCGCGTCGGCGAGCGCCTGGTCGAGTCGCGACTGGTAGAGGTCGCGCTCGACGGAGAACGAGATGAGCACTCCCGTCACGACGATCGCGATGCCCGAGGCGACGACGGTGACGAGGACCGCGCGGAACTGCAGCGAGTGCTGCCAGGTGCGCATCAGGCGACGCGGCCACCCGCTGGGCCGCCACCAGCGCTGCCCGGCCGCCGGGGTCGTCATGGGCGGGTCAGGATGCCGCGCCCGCGCGGTAGCCGACACCGCGGACGGTCATGACGATCTTCGGGTTGTCGGGGTCTTCCTCGACCTTGGCGCGCAGCCGCTGCACGTGCACGTTGACGAGGCGGGTGTCGGCCTTGTACTGGTAGCCCCAGACCTGCTCGAGCAGCATCTCGCGGGTGAAGACCTGCTGCGGCTTCGCAGCGAGCGCGAGCAGCAGGTCGAACTCGAGCGGGGTGAGGTTGACGCGCTTGTCGCCGCGGCGCACCTCGTGCGCCGGCACGTCGAGGACGACGTCGCCGACGGCGTAGGTGCGGTTCTCGGTCTGCGCGGTCGGGCGCAGCCGGGTGCGGATGCGGGCGACGAGCTCCTTCGGGTTGAAGGGCTTGACCATGTAATCGTCGGCCCCCGACTCGAGGCCCGCGACGACGTCGGCGGTGTCCGACTTGGCGGTGAGCATGATGATCGGCGCGCCGGACTCGGCGCGGATCCGTCGGCACACCTCGATGCCGTCGACACCCGGCAGCATGAGGTCGAGGAGCGTCAGGTCGGGGCGGCTGACCTTGAACGTCTCGTAGGCGCTCGATCCGTCCGCGCAGAACACCGGCTCGTAGCCCTCGGCGCGCAGCACGATGCCGATCATCTCCGACAGCGCGGGGTCGTCATCGATGACGAGGATGCGGGAGGCCATGATCAGTAACGGTAGTGCTCTGCCTTGTACGGGCCGTCCACCGGAACGCCGATGTAGTCGGCCTGCTCAGGGGTGAGCGTCGTGAGCTCGACGCCGAGGGCGGCGAGATGCAGACGCGCGACCTTCTCGTCGAGGATCTTCGGCAGCGTGTGGACGCCGACCGGGTAGGACTCGGGCTTCGTGAAGAGCTCGATCTGGCCGAGCACCTGGTTCGAGAACGAGTTGCTCATGACGAACGACGGATGGCCGGTCGCGTTGCCGAGGTTCATGAGGCGGCCCTCGCTGAGCAGCAGCACTGAACGTCCGTTGGGCAGGCGCCACTCGTGCACCTGGGGCTTGATCTCGACTCTGGTCGCGCCCGGCAGCGCCGCGAGGCCGACGACATCGATCTCGTCGTCGAAGTGGCCGACATTGGAGAGGATCGCGAGGTGCTTGAGATTCAGGATGTCGGCGACGGTGATCACGTTCTTGTTGCCGGTGCACGAGACGACGATGTCGACCTGGTCGACGACCGACTCGAGGCGGGCGACCTGGAATCCGTCCATGGCGGCCTGCAGGGCGTTGATGGGGTCGATCTCGCTGACGATGACGCGCGCGCCCTGGCCGCGCAGCGCCTCGGCCGCACCCTTGCCGACATCGCCGTAGCCGGCGACGAAGGCCACCTTGCCGCCGATGAGCACGTCGGTGGCGCGGTTGAGCCCGTCGATCGCGCTGTGGCGGATGCCGTACTTGTTGTCGAACTTCGACTTCGTCACCGAGTCGTTGACGTTGATCGCCGGGAAGCGCAGGCGGCCCTCGCGATCGAGCTGGTAGAGGCGACGGGCACCGGTCGTCGTCTCCTCGGTGACGCCTCTGATCCCTGAGGCGATGCGCGTGAAGCGCTGGGCGTCGCGGGCGAGCGACGTCGCGAGGGTGTCGAGGATGACGCGGTACTCGCTGCCCGCGTCGGCGGCGGCGGGCACGGCGCCCTCGGATTCGAACTGGGCGCCGAGGTGGACGAGGAGGGTGGCATCCCCGCCGTCGTCGAGGATCAGGTTGGGGCCGGCCCAATCCGCGCCGGCCGCCTCGGCCTCCGCGCTCCAGTCGAAGATCTGGTCGGTGCACCACCAGTACTCCTCGAGCGCCTCGCCCTTCCAGGCATAGACGGGTACACCCGCCGGAGCATCGGCCGTGCCGCGCGGGCCGACGACGACGGCCGCGGCCGCCTCGTCCTGCGTGGAGAAGATGTTGCACGAAGCCCAGCGGACCTGAGCCCCGAGTGCGACGAGCGTCTCGATGAGCACCGCGGTCTGCACCGTCATGTGCAGCGAGCCTGCGATGCGCGCGCCCGTGAGCGGCTGCGACTCGCCGAACTCGGCGCGCAGCGCCATCAGGCCGGGCATCTCGTTCTCGGCCAGGCGCAGCTGGTGGCGGCCGGCCTCGGCGAGCCGGATGTCGGCGACCTTGAACGGCAGGCGGGTGCGGGTGTCGGGCACGCTCATGGGTCTATTGTCGCCGATCGCCCCGGTCTCCATCGCCCGGCTTCGCCGCGCAGCCGACCAGCGGCACGGCGCGGTCAGCGGGCGGCGTGCTTGACGACCCGCCAGCCGTCCGGCACCGAGAGCCGATCGGCGTGCTCCGCGCAGAGATCGTACGCGCCCGTGGCCGAGCTCGGACTCAGCGGACCGACGACCGCCATCGCGTCGCGGTAGTCGTACGTCATCGTGGCGACGGCTTCACGAGAGCAGGTCGACTTCGAGCACAGGCGGTCGCGCATCCCCTCATCATCGCCTCGCCAGTCTTCGGCCGCGGCAGGCGCGCGGCGGTCCACCGGCCCCGGCCTCCGCGCCGCTGCCGGACCTAGGATTGCGACATGCCCCGAGGCCGCCGCCGCTCCAGCGTCGAGGTCGGCGCGCGCCGCTCGCGGCACGGCCGGGGCACGCGCGGGCCGATCACCGGCCCGGACCTGCCGCTCCTCACCGACCGCATCGACGACTTCGAGTCGACCGTCGCCTCGACTGCCGACTACCTCAAAGGACTGTGGCCGGCCGAACTGGCAGGGCTGCGGTTCGCCGTCGCCGCCGCGCCGGCTGCTGCGCTCGGCGCCGAGGACGTCGAGCGCTGGGCCGTCGACCCGTTCCGCAAGACGGTGACGCTGTTCCGGGTGCCCATCGAGCGACTGTCGAAACTGCACCGCAACGACGAGCTGCACCGCCGGCTTCTCGTGGAGAGCTACGTCTTCCGCGCCGTGGCCGATTACCTGGACAAGGACCCCTGGGACATCGCGCCGGGGCGCTTCCGCCACTTCTGATGAGCCCCTCGCGCGGCCGCGGCTACCTCGTGTAGACGGTGACGGCGGGTGCCGCGCCCGCGGCAGGTGCCACGCCGTATCCGGCGAGCGCGCCGTCACCCGCGAAGGACACCGAGGCGAGCAGTCCGGCGGCCCCGGCGAGCGTGTACCCGGCGCCGACGACCGGGAGTGCGACACCGGAATGCGCAGCGACCTGCCGCGCGGCCGCAGCGGCACCGCTCGCTGTCAGCGAGACCGTGATGGCGGAATCCGTCGGGTTGACGAGGTGGAGACTCGCACCCGGGCCCGGCGCGACCGCGACCGCCGCGCCCGCGCCGAGGGGTTCTGCGGCCGGCCACCAGGCGAAGTCGGTCGCCGTCTTGCCGATCGCGAGGGTGCGCGCCGCGACGGTGATCGGCGCGCCGGAGTCGACCGTGATGTCATATGTCCCGTCGGGCATGCCCGTGAGCGGGACGTCCTGGACGATCCCCTGCGCGATGGTCACCTGCGTGGCCGTCGCCCACTTCTGGCCCGACTCGCCGCGGATGCCGATCTGGATGCTCGTCGTGCCCGCGCCGGGTGCGAAGACGCGCAGCACGTCCGCCGAGGCGGTGACCTCATCGCTGGCGCTGTTCGCGGCGACGGCCTTCATGGTCGTGAAGACGACGCCGGGGACGACGACGTGGGTCACCGGCGCGACGCTCGCGGAGAAGAGATCTGCGCCGGCGGGGGCGATGCCGGCGATATAGCTCTGCTGGACGGTCGCGGCGACCGTCCCACCGCTGGCGAGGAGGTGGATGACCGGTGCGATGACCCCCGGCGCGATGCCGGCGAGGGGGACGACGGTCTGCGCGTGCGGGTTGACGAGGATGCCGATGGCGCCGGTCGCCGTCACGGCGCCCTGCTCGCCCCAGATCTGCAGGTCGACGCTGGCGGGCGTCCCGCCAGGGTTCGACAACCGGAGGATCGACGTCTCGCCGATGTCGTTGGAGCCGCCGACGAGCCACGCCTCAGCCGTCGGCGCAGTGCAGGCTGCCGCGGTGAAACCGCGCGCCTCGGCGGTCGTGATCGCCTGCGACTGAGCCGCGCCGAGCAAGGGGGACGTCGCAGCTCCGGATGCCGCGGGAGCGGTGAAGGATGCGGCCGCCCCGGCTCCGGTGACGCCGGTGCCGGCGGCGAGGTCGGCCGCCGTGATGCCCGGCGCCCCGACGGAGGCGGTCTGGGCCGCCCCGACGGCCGCGAGCTGGGTCGAGTCGGTCGATCCGATGGCGAGGAACGGCCCGGCGCAGGCCGCCACAGCGGGAGCGGCCACGGGCGTGACCGTTGCCACAGCGGGAGCGGCCGCGGGGAACGCGAGGGGAACGGCGAGCACGGCGCCCACGGCGAGGGCGGCGGCGAGCGTCCCGGCGAGACCGAGCGCGAGGCGGCCGCCGCGACGACGCCGCGCGGCGGTTCCGAGCGGAAGATCGGCCATCAGAAACCTCCCTCGATGCCGACGAGTTCATCGTCGTCCGCGAACGCGTCGGGCGCGAAGACATCGTCGATCGGCTCGTCCTCGAGACTGTCGCCGCCGTTCGCGCCGGCGGCCGCGGCGCGGTTGGCGCGGCGCTGTGCGCGGCGATCCGATTCGACGACACCGCCGGTCGGCAGGGAGAGCAGCAGCGCGTAGCCGAACACGATGCCGAGGACCAGCAGCACGAACGGCCGGCTGAGCCCTCCGGGCTGCGGCGGCACGGGCGCCGGAGCGGCCGGCTGCGTCGCCGCCCACAGCGTGCCCGTCGCGGTCTGCGCCGCCTGCGCGAAGTCGGCGTTGCCGTCGAGCGCCGCCCCGGCCCCGCGTCCGGCGGCGAGGGCGGCATCCGACGGCTGAGCCCCCTCGTCGACGAGGACGAAGCGGATCCCGTACTGCGCGAGCACCGCGGAGGCGTCGTAGCCGCTCGTCGTCACGAGGTTGCCGGTGAGCTGGGCGATGGCCGCATCATCCGCCGACGGAGGTGCGGTCGCGGCGAGCGTGCTCTGGGCGTCGAGGGTCGCGGCTCCGCCATGGACGAGACGGGCTGCGAACGCGCCGTCGGGCTGCACGTCGATCGCCAGAGTCGCCAGTCGCGGCTGCTGCTGCGCGGCGGCTTGCACATAGGCCGGCAGGCTGGCGGCGGCCGGCACGACGACCGAGCGACCCAGCGGAAGAGCGGCGACGAGCGGCAGGATCGCGATGAGCGCGCAGGTCGCCGCGATCCATCCCGGCACGGTCGCCCGCCGGCGCAGGGTGTCGAGCCCGGCCGTCGCAGCGACGACGAGGCCCAGCCACATGAAGCTCAGAGCCGGTCCCGTCCAGAGCGCTACCGGGCTCGCCCCCGAGGTCTCGAGGACGACGTGCGCCGCGATGGCCGCCGTGGCGAGGCCGAGCAGGGCACCGAGCACGCCCGCGGCCGAGCGCCACGAGCCGCCACGGAACAGGCCGAGCAGCGCGAGAACGGCGAGCGGCGCGACGAGCGCGGTGAGGACGATCGGCACGACCCGGTCGGGGACGCCGATCGCCGCGGCGAGCTGGCTCCAGCCGAGGAATCCACCAGCCGGATCACCGAGGAGGAGCTGCCATGGGGTCGCCGGGGCGCTCGCGGTCGGCGGGCCGGGGTCGGCGAGGATCCGCAGCCAGTTGCCCGACTGGGCGGCCTGCCACACCAGCGGCCAGAACAGCGCCACGGCCGGAATCGGGATGCCGGCGATCCGCAGCGCGTCGCGGCCGCTCGTCGCCAGCCACACCAGCCATGCCAGCGCGAGCGCCGGGATGAGCGAGGGGGCGCAGGCGGCGGCCGCGGCCGCGAGGATGGCCGTCACCCCGGAGGCGGCCCACGAGCGGCGTGCGCTCCAGGCCGCATACCCGAGGAACGGCAGCACCAGATGAAGGATGACCGCCGCGGGCCGGCCGGCCTGGAGGTCGACGAGCAGCACCGGCGAGAACGCCCACGCGAGGGCGAGCACGGCGCGCAGCCCGTGACGGGGCGTGACGCGGGATGCCAGCAACCAGGCGCCGATCGCGGCGATCGGCATCGCCGTCAGCCACAGCAGCACGAGTGCGAACGACGGCTGCCAGAACGTGATCGAACCGAGCACCGCGAGCACCGCGCCGAAGGGATCGCCCGCGCCCCAGAAGCCCGTTCCGGCCTCCTGCCAGCCCCAGCCGACGCCCTGCCAGAGCTGCGGCAGCGGGCTGAGCCCGAGCAATCCGCCGCCGCCGACGGTCGACGAGCCGAGCAGTGTGAGGAACATGCCGACGTTCACCGCGAGGGCGACGAGCGCGACCCAGCCGCCACCGCCGCCGAAGAATGCCGCATCGGGCTTCTCGCCGCGGCTCAGCATGAGCAGCGCCTCGCGCTGCAGGGCCTGGCGGCGGCGCAGCTCGGCGAGCGGGAGGCGCAGCGGGGCGATGACACCCCATCCGACGGTCTTCGTCTGCCGGATGCCGCGGCGGATGGCGCCGACCGGACTCCCCCCGAAGGCGACGATGACAGCGGCGGCGAACTCGTCAGGGATCGCCTGCGGGCGCTTGGCCACGAGCCAGAGCAGCGAGCGGAGAAGCGCGAGCGGGACGAGCGAGAGCCAGTGGAACGGCAGAGCCGCGGCAGGCGCCCACGCCATGCGCCGGTGCAGCGCCGCGACGCGCCGCTGCCGGACGAGCTGTCTCGTCGTGCCGACGAAGGTGGTGCGCTTGGGGGCGGCGATGCCGTCGTCGCCCACTGCGACCCGGGCGGTCGGCGCGAGCACCACGCGATGGCCGGTGAGCCGGGCGCGGACCGAGAGGTCCAGGCCGCCGTCGACGACGGGCAGGCCCTGGTCGAGGCCGCCGAGCTGCAGCCACACGGCGTGCCGCACGAGCATGCCCGCGCTTGCGACACCGAGCACATCGCTGAGGCCGTCGTGCTGCGCCTGGTCGAGTTCGCCCTCCACCAGCGGCACCGCGCGGCCGAAGCGCGTCATCGTCACGCCGAAGTCGCGGATGCGGGTGCGGTCGTCCCACTCGACGAGCTTCGGCCCGGCGAGCGCGACCGACGGG
>NZ_DAIEII010000052.1:0-12819 GCF_027352875.1 Gryllotalpicola sp. | reverse complement strand
CGATTTCTCGCCGAATTCTTGGAGCCGGATGCGTATCGTCCGAACCGTGCCCACTTTTCTCGCGGACTCGCTCGCCGTCGCCGCGCTGACCGTCGAGTAGAGAAGGAAGAATCGTCGACATGGTGCCTACTGCCGTCGTGGCCGCCCTGGTCAACCCCTTGAACCCGGACGCGCTCCTGACCGCCCTCGGGCCGTGGGCGCTGGCCGGCATCGCGATCATCATCTTCATCGAGTCGGGCGTGCTCTTCCCCTTCCTGCCGGGCGACTCGCTGCTCGTCACGGCCGCGATCCTCGCGTACCCGCTCGGCCTCTCGCACTGGGTGATCGCCATCGTCGCCTTCGTCGCGGCCTTCGTGGGCGACCAGGTCGGCTACCTGCTGGGCCGGCGCTTCGGTCGCCGCCTCTTCAAGCCCGACGCGCGGATCCTCAAGACCGAGCACCTCGAGGAGGCGGAGCGCTTCTTCGCCAAGTACGGACCGGTGTCGCTGGTGCTCGGCCGGTTCGTGCCGATCGTGCGCACCTATGTGCCGCTCGCGGCGGGAACAGCGGCGCTGAGGTACTCGCGGTTCCTGCTCTGGAACGGCCTCGGGGGAGCGGCGTGGGTGGCGAGCCTCACGCTCGTCGGGGTGTTCCTGGGCGGCATCCCGTTCATCGCGAACAACATCGACGTGCTCATGATCGTCATCGTCGTCGTTTCGGTGCTGCCGGTCGCGATCGGCGGATTCACCCGCTGGCGGCGGTCCCGCGTCTCGCAGTAGGAGGGCGAAGCCCGGGGGCCGGGTTCTCCAAGAAAACTCCGAAACTCCGTTCACCAGCGTTTCACCTGCCGTATGGGGCGGGGCCACGTTCGTTTCCTAGCGTCTGTAACAGTCGTTATGCGCTTTGACAAACGAACGAGAAAGAAGCCCCCTCATGCCCCAGCACTTCCGCTCCGTTGCGGTGATCGCGGCGCTGGCTGCCGCGGGCACGCTCGCCGCGTGCTCGTCCTCGCCGCAATCCTCGTCGCCGACCGGCACCGGCTCGACCACCGCGTCGACGACCTCGGCCGCCGCCGCCGCCGTCGTCGAGCCCCTCGTCCTCTACGCCGCCGAGGGCTACGACTCGGTCATGGCCAAGGCGTTCACGGCCAAGACGGGCATCCCGGTGAAGCTCGACGACGACAGCACCGGCCCGCTGCTCACCAAGGTGACCGCCGAGAAGAACAATCCGCAGTGGTCGCTGCTCTGGGTCGACGGCGACACCGCCTTCGCCTCCCTCGACCAGCAGGGCCTGCTCGCCCCCTACAAGTCGGCCACGGCGTCGCTCAACGCGGAGGGCCTGGCGCTTCAGCCGGCCGATAATGCCTACACGCCGACCGGCACCACCGTCATGGCGGCCCTGATCTACAACGCGGCCAAGACCACCGCAGTCCCGGCGACCTACCAGGACCTCGATGGCGCCGCCTACACCGGCAAGGTCGGTATGAACGACCCCTCGCAGTCGGGCCCCACCTTCCCCTTCATCGCGGGTGTCATGAACCAGCTCGGCGGCGAGTCGAACGGTGTCGCCGCCGGCGAGGCGCTGTTCTCGAAGCTCAAGGCGAACGGCCTGCACGTCTACCCGACGAACGGCGACACCCTCCACGCCCTCGAGACCGGCCAGATCGACTACGGCCTCATCCAGAGCTCGGCGGCCATCGGCGAGGTGCTGAAGACCAAGGCGACCGCGAACTTCCAGCCGAAGATCGTCTACCTGCCCAAGTCGACCCTGCTGCCGGGCGTCATCGGCATCGACAAGGGCGCCGACGCCACCGTCCAGGCGGAGGCGCAGAAGTTCATCGACTACGTCCTCTCGCCCGAGGGCCAGGCGGTCATGCAGACCGGTGACCCCACCGGCGACTCGCTGTTCTGGCCGGTCGTGAACGGCGTCACCGCCCTGACCGGCGTTCCCGCCTTCCCGAACGCGTTCCAGACCCTTGACCCGGCGTTCTGGGGCCCGCTGGAGGGCCAGATCAACTCGTGGTTCGACTCGAACATCAAGTAGTCGCGCTGCCTTCCCCCATCGATGCGGCGCCCGATGACGTCGGGCGCCGCATCGGGGTGTCCCGCGGCAGCGCGTTCCTGGTCTTCTGGCTGCTCATCGTCGCCATCCTCGTCGTCCCTATCCTGCTGTTCCTCGCCGTCGCGTTCAGCCCCGCGCTGCTCGCGCAGGGGCCGGAGTGGTTCACGCTCTCGGCCTTCGCCCAAGCGCTCGACGGCCAGCTGCTCGTCGCGTTCCTCGACTCGACGGTCGTCGGCGTCGTCACGGCCGTGCTCTCGGCCGCGATCGCGTTCTGGCTGGCCTGGGTGGTGATGCGCACCGACCTCGTCGGCCGGCGCATCTGGACCGGCGTCGCCTTCGCGCTGCTGCTCACCCCGTCGTACCTCATCGCGCTCGGCTGGGAGCGCCTGCTCGAACCGAACGGGGTGCTCGAGCTCATCGGCATCCCCGCGGATGGCGCCCGCAGCGTCATGTACGGGCCGGTCGGCATCGTCGTCGTACTCACCGTCAAGGGCATCCCGTTCGCGTTCCTCGCGATCTCGAACACGCTGCGCGGGCTCGGGCACGAGTTCGAGGACGCCGTGCGCGTGCACGGCGGCGGCCGCGTCGCGGCCCTGCGCATTGTCGTGGCGCTGCTCTCGCCGGGGGTCTGGGCGGCGCTGGCGATCGTGTTCGCCGAGTCGATCAGCGACTTCGGCGTCGCGAGCACCCTCGCCAACGACTCGCACTTCCTCGTGGCGACGTACTCGCTGTACATGGCGGTGGACTCGTTCCCCGTGCACTTCCCGGTCGCCGCGGCGATCAGCTGGGTGCTGCTCGTCCTCATCGTGCTCGCGCTGCTCGCGCAGAACGCCGCACTGAAGGGCCGCAGCTTCCGCGTCCTCAGCGGGCGCAGCAAACCGGTGCTCAGCCAGCGACTCAGCCCTGCCGTCACGGCGATCACCTGGCTGTGCTTCCTCGTCTTTCTGCTGCTCGCGCTCGGCGTGCCGGCTTTCGGCGCGGTCTCGGCGTCGCTCATCGACGGCCTCGGCTCGCTCGCCGGCACCCACCAGTGGGATCTCTCGAACTACCTGCGGGTGCTGAGCAGCCCGCAGCTCGGCGACCCGCTGGTGTACTCCGCGATCCTCGCCGCGATCACGGCGACGGCCGGCGTCGCGCTCGCGGTGGCGTGCGCCCGGGTGCTCGCCGCGCGCGGCTCCACGCTTCCCGGCCGCGTGCTCGACTTCATCCTGCTCGCGGCCGTCGCGCTGCCGGGCATCGTCTTCGCGGCGGGCTACATCTTCGCCTACAACCTGCCGCTCTGGGGCGCGCTGCACCTGCAGATCTACGGCACGACGACGCTGCTGCTGCTTGCGTACCTCGCCACGGCGCTGCCGTCGACGACGCGCGTCCTCGTGGGCACGATGAGCCAGATCCAGGAGTCGATGCTGGAGGCGTCTCGCGTGCACGGCCGCGGCCCGCTCCGCGCCTGGCTGTCGATCGTCATCCCCGTCATCGCCCGGCCCCTGCTGTCGGCGTGGCTGCTCACCTTCGCCGCGACGCTGCTCGAGCTGCCTGTCTCGCAGCTGCTCTCGCCACCGGGCTCTCAGCCGGTGTCCGTGGGCATCGAGGCCGCGCTCGCCAAGTACGACTATGGCGGCGGAACCGCGATGGAGGTGCTCGCGGTCCTCTTCGCGCTCGTCGTCGTCGGCATCGGATTCGGAGCGTTCCGCCTCTTCGCGCCGGCCGGATGGCGTGCAATCGGAAGGACACGATGACCACATGACCACCGCGATCGACAGCGGATCGTTCGGCGGCTGCAGCATCGAGCTCGAGGACGTGCGCAAGGCATTCGGGGCAACGCACGCCCTCGACGGCGTGAGCCTCAGCGTCGAGCCCGGCACGTTCCTCGTCCTGCTCGGGCCGTCCGGGTCCGGCAAGACGACCATGCTGCGCGGCCTCGCCGGCGTCGAGAGATTCGACTCCGGCACCGTCCGGCTGGGCAGCCGGGTGGTGAGCGACGGCCGCCGCCACCTGCCGCCCGAGCGGCGCGGGCTCGCCATGGTGTTCCAGGACTACGCCCTGTGGCCGCACCTCACCGTCTTCGAGAACGTCGCCTACGCCCTGAAACGGCACCATCTCGACGGCCGCGAGGCCCGCTCGCGCACCATGGAGACGCTCGATCGGGTCAGCATGGCCGAGAAGGCGGCGAACTACCCGCAGGAGCTCTCCGGCGGCCAGCAGCAGCGCGTCGCGCTCGCCCGCGCGATCGTCGCCCGGCCGTCGCTGCTGCTCTTCGATGAACCGCTGTCCAACCTGGATGCCGATCTGCGCGAGCAGCTCCGCGTCGAAATCGCGACGCTGGCACGGGAATCCGGAGCGACCGCGGTCTACATCACCCACGACCAGAGCGAGGCATTCGCCCTCGCCGACGTCGTCGGCGTGCTGCGGCGCGGCCGGCTCGAGCAGATCGGGCCGCCCGAGCAGATCTACGCGCATCCGGCGACGCCGTTCGTGGCGCGCTTCACCGGCCTGTCGGGCTCGATGCGCGGCGTCGTCGATCGCGATCTCGCGGCCGGCGTCGTCGAGGTCCGGGTCGGCGACCACTTGCTCACCGCGAGCGCCCGCGGCGCGCTGCGGCCGGGTACCGCCGTCGACGTGCTCGTCCGGCCGTCGGCGACGCGGCTGATGCATCCGCTTCACGATGACGGCAGGGACGGCCCGTCGGGGCACGGCCGCGGCCGCACCGACCCCGCATCGCCGGAGCCGAACCGGATCCACGGACGCATCGTCGATGTGGCGTACCGCGGCCGCGGCTACGAGCACGTTGTCCGGACGCCGTACGGTGACCTCACCGGCGTCTTCTCGAACACGGCCCGGGCCCGGGGCACCGATTGGCATCTCGCGATCGACTCGGCCGGCTGCCTCGCCTTTCCGATCGCCAACGCCGAGATATAACAGCCGTTATACTCGCCAACGAACATGACGTGACCAGGGGAGCTAACCGATGTCCGATTTCGCACTGTTCGCGGCCGTTTTCCTCGCCTGCCTCGTCGAGGCCGTCGAGGCGACCACCATCGTCATCGCTGCCGGGTCCGCGCGGAACTGGCACTCCGCGTTGACCGGGACCGTCGCGGCGATCGTCGTGCTCGCGGTCGCCGTTGCGGTGTTCGGC
Organism: Gryllotalpicola sp.; assembly: GCF_027352875.1. Classification (NCBI taxonomy): domain Bacteria; kingdom Bacillati; phylum Actinomycetota; class Actinomycetes; order Micrococcales; family Microbacteriaceae; genus Gryllotalpicola; species Gryllotalpicola sp. Next base: position 7,646 of record NZ_DAIEII010000052.1, on the reverse strand, counting down.
CCGGCCATCCAGCTTCTGCCGATCGCAGTGCTCCGCATCGTCATCGGCGGCCTGCTGCTCGTCTTCGGCCTCCAGTGGCTGCGCAAGGCCGTGCTGCGCGCGAGCGGGGTGAAGGCGCTCCACGACGAGGACAAGATCTTCCGGCGCGAAGTCGCCGAGGCCAAGGCGGCGAAGGCCGAGCACCGCTTCGGTGTCGCCGACTGGTACGCGTTCACGCTCTCCTTCAAGGGCGTCCTCCTCGAGGGCCTCGAAGTCGTCTTCATCGTGCTCACCTTCGCCACGAACCAGGGCAACCTGCCGGTCGCGATCGTCGCGGCGGCGGCGGCCGCCGTGCTCGTGACGATCCTCGGATTCGTGGTGCGCGGCCCGCTTGCACGCGTGCCCGAGAACACCCTGAAGTTCGTCGTCGGCGTGATGCTGACCTCGTTCGGCCTGTTCTGGGGCGCCGAGGGGGTCGGGGCCGTCTGGCCCGGAGCGGACGCCGCTCTGCTCGTCATCGCGCCGGCCGTCGCCGTGTTCTGTCTTCTCCTCGCTGCGCTGTTCGCGCGCCGACGTGCGTCGAGGCAGCCATCGGCTCCGACGCCGGCTCCGGTGAAGGTCGCGGTCGGCGGCGCGGGTGCTGCTGCTGCCGAGGCGGTGCCTCCCGCCGCCGTCCCGGGGCCCGCGAGGCCGAGCCGGCTCGCCGCCTTCGGACTGTTCTGGTACGACTTCATCGTGGGCGACGACTGGCAGGTCGCCCTCGGCGTCGCCATCGCCCTCGCGGTGGTCGCCGTCGCATCGGCGTGGTCGGGCTCCTGGCTGATCGCCGTCGTCGCGGTCGCGGTCCTCATCCCGTTCGGCACCGTGCGCGCCGCCCGGCGCTGACCGGCCCTGACCGGGCGTCAGTTGCCTTCGGATTCCTCCGAGTAGACCCGCGTCGCGTACTCCTCGAGGGAGCGCTCGCACCGCGCCAGAGCCGCCTCGGCCTCGGCGCGCCCCGGCGCGCCGAACTCGTCGCGCGACTTCACCTTCTCGAGCCAGCTGGCGAGCTTGTTGTAGTCGACCTCGTTCTCTTCGAGCTCGGCGTAGGTGAAGTGGTTCTTCGCGTACTCCTTCTCGACCTCGGCGAGGAACCCCTCGCAGCGGTCCATGATCTCCTCGTACTCATCGGTGCGCGCCGACTGGAAGATGGAGAGGATTCCCTGCTCGCCGGCGAGCACCGACGATTCCAGCAGCACAGCCGTGCCGCTCATCTGAAGGATCTCCCGCTGGAGCTTCCGCAGCGCCCGTTCGGCGGCGGCGCTCTTCGGCAGCGTTGCAGCGGAGTTCTGCAGGTAGACCGCGCCCAGCGCCTTGAGGCGGCGCCATACGGTCGCCCTCAGGCGAGTCGGCTCCGACGGAATCCGGTAGACGAGCAGCAGCCACGTCGCCGCGCGCCCGCCTTCCTCGGGGGACTGCGACGCTGACTCGGGCACGAGCCCGATTCTAGGTCGGCGTCCGGTGCCGGATGAAGCGGTGCGGCTGCTCCCGCTCGCGGGCCAGCGGGCGGGCGAGCACCGCCCAGGTGATCAAGGCGATCCCGCCGCCGAGCAGGACCCCGCCGACGGTGTCGCTCAGCCAGTGCGCACCGAGGTAGGTGCGGCTGAACGCCATCAGCGCCATCCATCCGACGCCGGAGATCCAGACCCAGATCCGGGGGAAGAGCAGCATGAGCACGCCGGCCATGGTTGCCGCATCGGCGGTGTGCCCGGAAGGGAAGGAGCCGAAGTCCGTGGCGACCAGGATCTCCTGCGGCCGGGTGCGGTCGACGGTGTTCTTCAGGATCTCGACGGTGACGACCGACGCCACGCTGGCGATCGCGAAGAACGCCGCACCCCAGAACCGACGAAAGGCGACGAGGATCAGCACGATCGCGGGCGGCACGATGATCGTGCCGACGACGCCGCCGCCGGCATAGTCGAAGAAGAGAGCCGGTGCGGTCCAGAGCGGCGAGCGGTGCTCGATGATCTCGCTCATCCAGGACAGGTCCACCGAGAACTGGTTGCTGCCGCGCAGCGCGATGATAATGCCGAGGATGCCGGTGAGGACGATCGCCCCGATTCCTGCGACGAGCGGGCCGCGTCGACCCCAGTGGGCCAGCCGCACCTCGAGTCTGCTTTCGCCCACGGAAGCACGGTAGCCGCGGCGTTCTAAGAAAACGCGAGCGGACTCGCCGCGGATGGCCCGGCCGCGCGACGATGGACTATGCGCATCGTTATCGCGGGGGCTTCGGGATTGATCGGCACCGAGCTTTCGCAGCAGCTCGCAGGCCGGGGCGACGAGGTCATCCGCCTCGTCCGGCACCCGGCGGAGCGCGCCGATGAGGTCGAGTGGGACCCGGCACGCGGCCAGCTGGACGCGTCGGCGCTGAGCGGCGCCGACGCGGTGGTGAACCTCGCGGGGGAGTCGGTGAGCCGCATCCCGTGGACCGGCGCGCGGCGCGCCGCGATCCTGGGCTCGCGCCTCGCCACGACCGGGACCGTCGTCGCGACGCTGCACGAGCTCGCGCGGCGCGGCGCGCCGCTGCCCGCCCTCGTCAACGCCTCCGCGGTCGGCTATTACGGCTCGCGTCCGGGCGAGACGCTCACCGAGGGCTCCGCCTCCGGCACCGGATTCCTCGCCGACGTCGCTCGGCGTTGGGAGGCCGCGGCGCTCGCCGCCCCGGAGGGCACGCGCGTGGTGCTCGCGCGCACCGGCACCGTCATCGCGCCGCCCGGGCTGGGCGGCGCGGCCGCACCACTGAGGCTCATCGCTCGTCTCGGCGCGGCGGGTCCGATCGGCACCGGCCACCAGCACTGGCCGTGGATCAGCCTGCACGACGAGGCCGCGGCGTTCGCCCATCTCGTCCATTCGAACCTCGTCGGCCCGGTCAACCTCGCCGGTCCGACGCCGGCGACGGCTGCCGATGTCGTGCGGCAGCTCGCCGAGAGCATTCGCCGCCCCTACTGGCTGCCGCTGCCGGCGTGGGCGGTGACGACCCTGCTCGGCGACGCGGGTCGCGAGTTGCTGCTCGGCGACCAGCTCGAGCGCCCCGAGGTGCTGCTCGAGGACGGATTCCGCTTCCGCGACGAGACGATCGCCGACGCGGTCCAATAGTGTGACGGCACAGGACAGGAGAGGAGTCGGGCCATGGCCGATGAGACGAGCGATCCGGGCGCACCGGTCGAGTTGCCGGCGATGCGCTGGCTCGACAAGCCGGCCCACCACGACTACGGGGCCGCGCGGTCCTACCTCGCGCTGAACCTGGGGAAGAAGACGGTGGACCGGATCGTGCGCAGGCTCGCACACACTCAGGTCGTCCGGTTCAAGGCGAAGGACATTCTGCGCGCCTCGGGCCTCCCGCTGCTGCCCCGCGACAACGCCGACGTCGCCAAGCAGCTCGAGCGCATCGCCGTCGGCGAGGCGCTCTCGCCCTGCCTGATCGTGCGGGGCCACCTCAACAAGGGCTGGGTCGCGCAGATCGCCGACGGCTATCACCGCGTCTGCGCGTCGAACTATGTCGACGAGGACGCCGACATCCCGGTCAAGATCATCAGTCTGTGATGGCCGAGCGCATGAGCGACGCAGACGAGCGGCAGGGCAGCGGTCGCCAGCATCCCGGCCTCTCCACCTTCGAGCGCACGTCGATCCGGCAGTTCGACGACCCGCGGCTCGAGTGGCGCCGGCTGTTCTCCGAATTCTTCGGCACCTTCCTCCTCGTCGCCGTCGCCGCCGGCGCGGTAGTCGTCGACGCGGCCGCTTCGGGTGCTGTCGGGCGGGTCGCGAGCGTCACGGCCCCGGGTCTCATGGTCATGGCGATCATCCTCTTCATGGGCGCGATCTCCGGAGCACACCTCAACCCGGTCGTCACGATCGCCTTCGCCCTCCGCACCGACTTCGCGTGGGTGAGGGTTCCGGGTTACCTCATCGCGCAGTTCGCCGGCGCCGCTTTCGCCTCGGTCACGCTGTTCGCCGTCTTCGGGCCGCAGGCCCACGACGGCGCGACGCTTCCGGGGCCGGGATTCAGCGACGCGCAATCGTTCGCCATCGAGGCGCTCGTCACCCTGGGCCTCGTCAGCACGATCCTCGGTGCCGCATCGGGCGCGCAGAACATCGGTCCGCTGTCCGCGCTCGCCGCGGGCGGATACGTGATCCTCGCCGGCCTCTGGGCCGGTCCGGTGAGCGGCGCGTCCATGAACCCGGCCCGCAGCTTCGGCCCGGCGCTCGTCAGCGGCGACTACGCCCACCTCTGGGTGTACTTCGCCGGGCCGGTGCTCGGGATGCTCGTCGCGGTCGGCGTCGCGTACGTGCTCCGGGGCCGCGGCGATCCCAAGGCGCGGAGGGCCGCGGAGGGCAATCCGCTCGGCTGACGCCGCCGGTCGGGCGTGGAACTAGCCCCAGACCTCGCCTGCGATCTCGACGACCTCGCGCACCTTCGCCCACTGCTGGTCCTCGGTGAGGGTGTTGCCGTCCGCGGTCGAGGCGAAGCCGCACTGGGTGCTCAGTGCGAGCTGGTCGAGCGGTGCGAACTCGACGGCCTCCGAGATGCGCTTCAGCACCGCGTGCTCGGGCTCGAGGTCGCCGGACTTCGACGTGAGCAGCCCGAGGACGACCGTCTTCGGCCCCTCGGGCAGGAAGCGCAGCGGCTCGAAGCCACCCGCACGCTCGGAGTCGTACTCGAGGAAGTAGCCGTCGTAGTCGGTGTAGCCGAGCAGATCCTTGGCGATCGGCTCGTACCCGCCCGACGAGATCCACGTCGAGCGAAAGTTGCCGCGGCAGACGTGCGTCGCGATGACCATGTCGGCGGGCCTGCCGTCGAGCGAGGCGTTGATGAGCGCCACGTACCGGTCGGCGAGGCGGTCGATGACGATGCCGCGCGCCGCGGCCTTGTCGAGCTCGATCTCGGAGCACAGGCCGGCCCACGCGGTGTCGTCGAACTGCAGGTAGCGGCATCCGGCGGCGTAGAACGCGGCGACGGCGTCGCGGTACGCGGCGGCGAGGTCGGGGAGCAGCGCCTCCCGGTCGGCGTAGACGTCGGTGGCGACCGAGTCCGGCTCGAGGTGGAAGTGCAGCACGCTCGGCGACGGGATCGACATCTTCGCCTCGACGCCGGCCGGCACGTGGGCGTGCACGAAGCGGAAGTGGTCGAGCATCGGGTGGTCGGGCGGGAAGCCGATCCTGCCGGTGATACGCAGCACCCGGTGCGGGGTCTCGACGTCGGCGAACTCCACCTCGTGGTCGGAGTCCACCACCTCGACGCCGTCGAGCATCCCGAAGAAGTCGTAGTGCGACCACGCCCGGCGGAATTCGCCGTCGGTTGCCACCCGGAGCCCGGCCTCGGCCTGCCTGGCGATGACGTCGACGATCGCCTGGTCCTCGATGGCGCGCAGGTAGGCGTCGTCGACCGTGCCGGCCGCGTGCGCGGCGCGCGCCGCCGCGACGGATGCCGGGCGCAGGAAGCTGCCGACGATGTCGGCGCGAAACGGTGGGTTGACTGACACGGCGTCCAGCCTAGGTCGGTGGCACGGTGGCCACATGCTCATCGTCCTCTGGATCGTCGGCGGCACGCCGCCCTGGGGATTCCTCGCCCGCGGCACCCTCTGTGCCGCGTGACGTCGGGCTGAACCCTGGGCGGCGCGCCGAAGATCGCCGCCGGCCCCCGGGCGTGTCGCCCGATTCTCAGCCCGAATGCACTCGGCCCAGCCGATCGCCGTCCAGCGACTCGCCGTCCAGCGACTCGCCGTCCGGCAGCTCGCCCGCGAGCAGCTCGAGCGTGCGCTCGCGGCCCGGTGTCCGATCGAGGGGTTCGGATTCCCGCGACCCGGCCACCGGCAGCACCATGATCTCGTCGACGCCGTATCGCTCGCCCAGGGTGCGAACCGCGGAAGCGGCCGATGCGGCGTCGCCGACGATCCAGCGGCCGTGCATCTCGTCGGCGACGGCCTGCGCTGCCGGCGGCAGCGGCTCCGACTCGGCCTGCTCGACCGTCTCCAGCGCGCCCAGCGGCTGGTTGGTGCGCAACCTCGCCATCGAGTGCAGCTGGGGGAGGGCGCGCGCCTCGGCCTCGTCGGTGGAATCCGCCGCCACGACGTTCGCGGTGAGGAAGGTGTGCGGCGCGGGGAAGAGCTCGCTCGGCTGGTAGCCCTCGCGGTAGAGCGACAGCGCTCGCTCGAGCCCCTCGCCCGAGAAGTGGTTGGCGAACACGTACGGCAGGCCCAGCTGGGCGGCGAGGCGCGCCGAGTAGTCGCTCGAGCCGAGCAGCCACAGGGTCGGCCGCTCGGTCGCGGCCGGGGTCGCGGCGATGGAGTAGACGTCGCCGGAGCGCAGCTGCAGGCTCGCGCCCTCGGGCGACAGCAGTGCGGCGACGTCGGTGACGTTGTTCGGGAACCTGTCGACGTCGCTCACCGTCCCGGAGAGGTGCAGCAGCGAGGTGATGATCGGGTCGCTGCCGGGCGCCCGCCCGATGCCGAGGTCGACGCGGCCCGGCGCGATGGCCTCGAGGGCGGCGAACTGCTCGGCGATGACGAGCGGCGAGTGGTTGGGCAGCATGACACCGCCGGAGCCGATGCGGATGCGCGAGGTCTGCACCGCGATCGCCGCGGCGAGCACCGCCGGATTGGTCGACGCCACCGCCGGCATGTTGTGATGCTCGGCGAACCAGTAGCGGGTGTAACCGAGCGAGTCGGCGAGGCGCGCGAGCGCGGTCGTCGCGGTGATCGCCTGGGCGCTGGACTGCCGCGAGCGCACGGGGATGAGGTCGAGTACGGAAAGCTTCATCGTGTATGCCAACGTACGCCGGGCCGCCGTTCATCCCCGCGCAACCCGGGTGCGGCGATCCAGTCGTAGAGTCCGATCATGGAACTCGGACTGCACATCGCTGACTTCACCTGGAACGGCGGCCCGGCCGCTCTCGCGACCAACCTCGCCGACCACGTGCGCGCCGCCGAAGACGTCGGCATCCAGCGCATCACCGTCATGGACCACTTCTGGCAGCTGTCCGGTATCGGCCCCGTCGAGCATGAGATGCTCGAGGCGTACACCGCGCTCGGCTTCATCGCCGCCCACACCACCAAGGCCCGGCTTCACACCCTCGTCACCGGCGTCATCTATCGTGAGCCGGCACTGCTCGCGAAGGCCGTGACCACTCTCGACGTGCTCTCGAACGGCCGCGCCGCGCTCGGCATCGGCGCCGCCTGGAACGAGCAGGAGTGCATCGGCCTCGGCATCCGGTTCCCGCCCGTCAAGGAACGCTTCGAGCGCCTCGAGGAGGCCATCCGGATCTGCCTTCAGATGTGGTCGGACTCCGAGGAGCCGTTCGACGGCGCGTATTACCACCTCGAGCGCACCCTCAATTCGCCGCAGTCGATCCAGCGCCCGCATCCGCCACTCATGATCGGCGGCGGCGGCGAGCGCAAGACCCTCCGCCTCGTGGCGAAGTACGCGGATTCCTGCAACATCTCGACCGCGACCGACGTCGTCCACAAGCTCGAGGTCCTCAGGCGGCACTGCGACGAGCTCGGCCGTGACTACGACACCATCGAGAAGACGGCGATGATGGTCGTCGACGAGACGTCGTCGACCGACGACATCGTGCGCGCCGCCGCCGACCTCGCGGGCAAGGGATTCACCGCGACGTACATCTTCACGCG
>NZ_DAIEII010000033.1:0-5874 GCF_027352875.1 Gryllotalpicola sp. | reverse complement strand
CAGTCGGCCGCGACCGGCTCCTACCTCAAGCAGCTCGGGCCGGTCCGCCAGGTGCCGAGCTCGTACCTCAACTCCTACACGACGGGCACGACGCTCGGCCGGGTCGTCGCCGACCCGCTGAGCGCGACGCCGTATCTGGTGCAGAGCAATCAGCGGCACACCTTCCAGTCCTGCGCGCAGCAGGCGCTCTTCGGCTACCCGTGCAGGAGCAGCGCGATCGTTCCGCTCACCCTCAATCAACTCGCGAAGCTCAAGCCCGGCCCGCAGGTCAACAATTTCTTCAGCGTGCTCACCTCGTCCGGCAACAGCATCTGGTACTCCCTCGACGTCGCCAGGAAGCAGAAGAGCCAGATCCAGTACTGGGCGGCGGTTCTGCAGCTGAACGGCGGCACCCCACCGTTCGTCGCCCAGATGGATGCCGCTGCCGCGGCCGCGCTGTCGAACGGCAACGAGTACTACAAGCAGGGCACCACCTTCAGCTTCAACGGCGCCGAATGGCTCATCGACGGCCTCAGCGGTCTCATCGAGGTTCCGTCCGCCGGCGTGGCGGCGGCCGTCGGCCTTCCCGCCCCGCAGGTGCGGGTGGCGGCGGCCATGCAGCGCTACCGGGCGACCGGCGCCACGCTCAGCCAGGTCGTCGCCTGCGGCTCGACGAGCTACTTCGCCGGCGGCGGCAGGCTCTACAAGCTCGCGAGCTCGGCGGCGGCGGCCGCCGTCGGCATCGCACCGACCGCGCTCCAGAGCGCGACGTGCGGGGCTCTGACGGTCGCGCCGAGCGCCGCGCTCTCGCACGTCTTCGTCTCCTCCGCCGGCGCGACCTACGAGGTCGCACACGGTACGGCGCAGCTCGTGACGTCGAGCGCGCAGGCCAAGAGCCGCAACGGCGGCACGGCGCCGACCGTCATCCCCGTCTCCTCGGCCGAACTGGCGCTGCTGCCGCTCGGCATCGCGCTCGTCCCGTCGGGAACCGTGCTGCAGGGGGCCGGCACCGGCCCGGCCTACTTCATCGACTCGGGGAAGAAGTTCCCCCTGACGCTCGCGGCGCGCCGCAGCCTCGGCATCTCGCTCGACAAGCGGATCACCGTGGACCCTCGCGCCCTCGCGAACGTCGCCGCGCAGCCCGCGCTCGCCCAGGCCGTCGTCTGCGGCGGCACCGCCTACTTCGGCGACGCCGGCACCCTCTATCGGCTGAGCAGCCCGGCGGCGGCCGGCACTCTGGGCATCGGCGTCACCACGCTCTCCGGCGCCTTCTGCGCGACGCGCACGATCTCGAAGGCGGCGCCGCGTTCGAAGCTGTTCATCACGGACGGGGTGGGCGGTCCGGCCTATCTCCTTGCAGGCGGCGCGGCGAGCGCGATCGGCTCGACGAGCCGCCTCACGGCGCTCGGCGGCACGGCGTCCGCGGTGCTCGCGGTACCTGCTTCCCAGTTCTCGTCGTGGCCGGTCGACGGCAGGTACCTCGACGCCGGAGCCCTCATCCAGTCCGGAGGCAGCAGGCCGGCGGTCTACCTGGTGGATGCCGGGCGCACCCTCTTCCACCTCTACAACCGCGCCGCCCTCGACGCGGTCGGCATGGCGAGCCACCCCGTCGTCACCGGTCTCGACCCGCGGGTCTTTGCCTGGTTCACGGTCTCGAGGACCCTGCTCAAGCAGGTCGTGCAGTGCGGATCGACGGTGTACTACGCCGCGGCAGGAACGCTGCACGCGCTGAAGACGAACACCACCGGCATCGCCCCGGTTCCGTTCTCGCCGTCGCTCTGCAGGCGCCTCGCGGTGGCCAAGGGCGTCTCGGGGGCGGCATTCGTCGCGGTCAGCGGCCATTCCGAGATCTTCCAGGTCGCGAACAGCCACGCCGAATGGCTGCCCGCCGCAGCGGCCAAGGCGGCGAACGGCGGCAGGGCGGGCGCGGTCTGGACCATCTCGCAGCACCAGCTCGACGGTCTCGGGGTCAAAGTCGACAAGGTGCCGCTCGGCACCGCCGTCCAGCCCGCGGGGAAGAAGAGCTGGTACGCGGTCGTCGGCGCTCGCTCGCTCGCCGCCATCGCGAACCCGGGGGTTGCCGCGGCGTACCGCACGGCCGCCCCCGTGACCGGGCTGTGGTCGCACGTCTTCGCCTCCTTCGCCATCGCGAGGGGAAGCCTCACGCAGGTCGTCGGCTGCGGTTCGCAGCCCTACTTCGCGGCCTCCGGCACGCTCGTCCCCATCAAGCACTGGGGCGTGGTGTGGATCCGGCCGAGTTCGGCCGGCGCCCCGGCGCTCTGCGCCGGCCTGCCGAAGTCGGGCCGGGCGCCGCTCGACCCGCTCATCGTGAAGGTTCCCGGCAGCGGCGTGACCTACGTGATCAGCGGCGGCAGACTGCACCGCGTTCCGGATCGCGCGACCTTCCTCGCCCTCGGAACCGGGGGCAAGGCGCCGGCAGTGCTCACCATCAGCACGGCGGAGTTCGCCGGGATCCCGCGCGGCCCCGACCTGCCGAAGACGAAGTAGCGATGTTCGTCCGCATCGGCAACACCCCGCGCGACTACGCCTGGGGCGACCGCACCGCCCTCGCCGAGCTGCTGGGTCGCGCCCCGTCCGGTGCGCCCGAAGCGGAGCTCTGGCTGGGTGCGCACGAGGGCTCCCCATCGCAGGTGCTCGACCCCGCGGTCGGCGGCGGCTGCCGGACGCTCGACGAGTTCATCGCCGCCGACCCGATGCTGGCCCTCGGCAGGATGCGCGTCATCGAGGCCGAGGCGGCCGGCCGCGCGCCGCGCCTGCCGTTCCTGCTCAAGGTGCTCGCCGCCGCCGCCCCGCTGTCGCTGCAGGCTCACCCCTCGAGTGCGCAGGCACGGGCCGGGTTCGCGCGCGAGAACGCGCAGGGGATCCCGCTCGACGACCCGCGGCGCAACTACCAGGACGACCAGCCCAAGCCCGAGATCATCGTCGCCCTCGAGGACGGCTTCGAGGCGCTCTGCGGATTCCGCTCCGCGGCCGCCGCCGCAGCGGACTTCGACCTGCTCGGCGTGCCGGAGCTCGCCGCGCGGCTGCGAGCGCATCCGAGCGATGAGGCGGCGCTGCGCGCGGTGACGCGCTGGCTCCTCGAGCCGGACGGCGACGCGGTCGCAGCGGTCGTCGCGGCGGTCGTCGCAGGGGCGAATCGGGTCGCCGACTCGGCTGCCGACGCGCCGCGGTTCGCCGCAGTGCGCTTCATCGCAGCGCAGCGCCCTTCCGACCCGGGCATCGCCGTCGCGCTGCTGCTCAACCATGTCGCGCTGCGGCGCGGCGAAGCCCTCTACCTGCCCGCCGGCAACATCCACGCCTACCTCAGCGGCGTCGGGGTCGAGCTCATGACGGCCTCCGACAACGTGCTGCGCGGCGGCCTCACCCCGAAGCACGTCGACGTGCCCGAGCTGCTCGAAGTGCTCGACTTCGCCCCGCTGCCCGTCCCCTTCCTCGCGGCCGTCCCGGTCGCGCCGGGCGTCGAGTCGTACCGGCCCGGCGGGCCGGACTTCGCGCTGGCGCACGTCGTCGTCCCCGCGGATTCCGCGGCGGGCCCCCTGCCGCTGCCCAGTGCCGCCATCGCGATCGCGGTCGCGGGCCCGGTGCACCTCGCCGGCGCGGGCGGCGGCAGTCTCGAGCTCGCCCGCGGCGAGGCGGTCTTCATCACGCCCGACGAGCTCGCGCTGACCTTCACCGGCGCCGGCGAGGTCTTCGTCGCCACCGCGAACCCGTCCGTCGCCACGACCCCGAAGAGCCCTCAGGAGGACTCATGACCTGGCTCGTCACCGGCGGAGCCGGCTACATCGGATCGCACGTGGTGCGCGCCTTCCTCGAGAAGGGCATCGATGTCGCCGTCATCGACGACCTCTCGAGCGGGCACGAGGCTTTCGTGCCGGACGGCGTGCCCTTCATCCGGGCGTCCATCCTCGACCGCGACGCGCTGGCTCGAGCGATCCGGGGTGCGATCGGCGTCGTCCACATCGCCGGCTACAAGTACGCCGGGGTCAGCGTGCAACGGCCGCTGCACACCTACGAGCAGAATGTGACGGGCACCGCGGTGCTGCTCGAGGCCATGGCGGATGCCGGGGTCGGCAGCATCGTGTTCTCGTCGAGCGCGGCCGTCTACGGCACCCCTGATGTCGACATCGTGACCGAGGGGACCGACAAGCACCCGCAGTCGCCGTATGGGGAATCCAAGCTCATCGGCGAGTGGCTGCTCGCCGATCAGGGGCGGGCGACCGGGCTGCGGCACACCTCGCTGCGCTACTTCAACGTCGTCGGCTCGGGCGCGGCCGACCTCTACGACACGAGCCCGCACAACCTCTTCCCGCTGGTGTTCGACGCACTGCTCGCAGGCCGGGCGCCGAAGATCTTCGGCGACGACTACCCGACGCCGGACGGCACCTGCGTGCGCGACTACATCCACGTCGCCGACCTCGCGCTCGCCCACGTCGCCGCGGCGCAGGTGCTCGAGGCGGGCGGCAGCCTTGCGAGCGTCTACAACCTGGGCAGCGGCGACGGCGTCTCAGTGGCCGAGATCATGGCGGCGATGGCACGGGTGACCGGCATCGACTTCGCGCCGGAGATCGCGCCGCGCCGGCCGGGTGATCCGGCGCGCATCGTCGCCTCCGGGGAGCTCGCCGCCCGCGACCTCGGCTGGCGGATGCGACACTCGCTGGACGAGATGGTCGCGACCGCCTGGGCGGCGCGTTCCGCTCACCGGTGACGGCCGGCGAGCCGTCAGGCGGCGTGCTGCGCGCCGACAGGCGCCGGGGATCGCACGCCGGATAGCCTGCTCGGATAACGATTCGCCCGGGCGCGCAGCGACACGCCCAGCACGTAAACCCTCCATTCGTCATCGAGGGTTTACACATGGCCGCTTGACTCGGACCGAACTACACCGGTGTAATTACCTCAACGCCCGCTTCGGCGGGAGAGTTCACCAGGGTGGAGGTCGACATGTCCAGCGAATACCGCGCCTCGGCTCCCGACGATTGGTTCGTCGATCCCGTCAAGCTGGGCGTTCCCGGCGTGCGCCGGATCCGTGCCGAGATCGCCGACGACGACCTGCTCGCCTGGCAGGCCGACGCGCTCTGCGCCCAGACCGACCCCGAGGCGTTCTTCCCCGAGAAGGGCGGCTCGACCCGCGACGCCAAGAAGATCTGCACCACCTGCGACGTCCGCTCGCAGTGCCTCGACTACGCGCTGCAGAACGACGAGCGCTTCGGCATCTGGGGCGGTCTCAGCGAGCGGGAGCGCCGCAAGCTCCGCCGCCGCGCGGTCTGAATTTATTGCCGCGCCCGTCCTAGCCGGGCGCGGGTCGCTTTGCGAAACGGCGTACGCGCCGCCGTTTCGCTGATGGCCGGGTTGGGCGGGTCGCTCACCGCCTCCGGGACGAGTGCTCCTTAGGCTGACCGCGATGCAGCAGACCGTCACCGCGATCGTGGTCGCCCGCGCCGCGGGCGACCATCTCGAGCGCACGCTGCAGGCGCTCGCGTCGAGTACTCGCCGCCCCGACAGCGTCATCGTCATCGGCCGCGGCGACGTGCAGGACGCCGCGCGCGCGGCATCCCGAACCCTCCCGGTGAGCTATCTCGAGGCCCGCGACCGGCTCGGCTTCCCGGCTGCGATCGCGGCGGCCGCCCGCACCCTGAGCCCCCCGCGATCCGGCGATGAGTGGCTGTGGCTGCTCAGCCAGGACACCGCCCCCGAACCTGCGGCCCTCGAGCGCATGCTCGCCGTCGGCGAGACGAGCCCGTCGGTCGCGCTCGCCGGGCCGAAGCTCGTCGAGTGGGACGACCGCACCCGCATCCGCGACTTCGGCGTGACGATGACGCGCTTCGGCCGCGCGGTGCCGCTGGTGGAGGGCGAACTCGACCAGGCGCAGCACGACGG
>NZ_DAIEII010000032.1:0-2616 GCF_027352875.1 Gryllotalpicola sp. | reverse complement strand
TGGCTCGACACGGGCACGATCGACTCGATGCTGCAGGCGTCGGAGTACGTGCGGGTCATCGAGGACCGCCAGGGCTTCACGATCGGCTGCGTCGAGGAGATCGCCTGGCGCGCCGGCTGGATCACCGACGACCATCTGCGCGCCCTGGCCGCACCGCTGAGCAAGAGCGGGTACGGGCAGTACCTCGCCGCGCTGCTTCCTTAGCGCTTACTCGTCCAACTGCCGTTTGATGAGTGCCGCGACGTCGGCGTCGAGCCCGTCGAGTCGCCGCTCGACCGAGCCGAACCTCGTATCGACGACATCGCGCAGTGCGTCGATGCGGGTATCGACTCGATCGAATCGCGCATTCATGGTGCGATTCAACGATGTTGTGAACGCCGTGATGGTGCTGGCGAGCGCGGCGGCCAGGACGCCGAGCGCCGCCCAGACCTGTGGTTCGTTCACGGTGATCACCTTCCGATTGTGCGGGATGGACCGGGCGATGTCATCACACGCCACCGACATTCCCGTCGTGCTTTCCACAGGCTCTGGTCGAGAACGGGGCTAAGCCGTCTCTCCCGAGGCTCCATCCAGGATCGACTTCAGAGCAGAGGCGCACGCCTTTGGCACCCTACTGAGGAGTCGATCACCATGCAGCTGCACGAAGCGGCGAAGTCCTACGTCCACTGGCTACGAGACGCGAGAAGCCTCTCGCCCCACACGTTGCGGGGCCTATGCCGGCCACATCGCGCTGTGGCTCGACCATAGGGGGCTGGACGCGGATGTGCGCGAGCTCGGCATCGAGGATCTGCTGGCGTTCGTCCACAGTCAGCGGGCCCGAGGGCTTGCGGAGCGCACGATCATCCGCCGGCTCGCCGCGCTCCGGGGGTTCTGCGTGTGGCTGTCGGCGGCGGGGATCGCGCACATCGACCTGCAGGAGCTCAGGACGCTGCGGGCCCGTCGGCAGCGGACGCTCCCGCGGGTCGCCGCCACCGAGGACCTTCGCCGCCTGTACGGCTACCTGCAGTCCTTCGTTCAGGGCGAGGGCAGCCTGCGCTCAGCCGTGCGAAGCCGGCCCCGGGAGGCATCGGTCCTGCTCGCCGTGAGTCTCATGCTGGTCACGGGGGCGCGGGTCAGCGAGACCACGGGCATCGAGTGCAGCAACATCGACCTCCAGGGGGCGAGCATCCGAGTCCTGGGCAAGGGCTGCCGAGACCGCACCGTCTACATCGCCGACGTCTGGCTCCAACGCCTCCTCATCGCCTATCTCGAACTGCGCAGCGACCTCGGAATAGCTCATCGCTTCCTGCTCTTCGGCCGAGATGGCTCTCCACTCAAGCCCGAGACCTTCCGGCAATGGCTGAAGCGGGCGAGCCATGCCGCGGGTCTCGACAGGCACGTCAGCCCCCATATGCTGCGCCACGCGGCTGCCACCCAGCTGCTGGAGGCGGGGGTGGACATCCGCTTCGTCCAGCGCCTCCTCGGCCACGCGAGCATCACGACGACGGAGATCTACACCCACGTGAGCGACGTCGCGCCCCGTCGGGCGGTCAGCGCTGCGGACGTGCTCCAGCGGGGTTCGTCGCTGATAATCCTTAGTTATCTTGCCCGCTTCTGAGTGAGGTGGGCTCACTGGGGCTCAGGTTATCCGAGGTCGGGCACAGGATGCGTTCCCCGCCCGGCGATCGGCTGCCCAGGGCCCGCGGGTTGCCGCGCTCGTCACTCCGACTCGATCGTGCCGGTGCTCGACGTCCCTCACGGCGACTTCGCGGGCTGTTCCCCCACTCCGAGGTGACAAATTGTCGGTCGCCTGGCGGCGCCGGCTGGACCGGCGACGATCAGCTGCGGCCTCGCCGCCTCGGAGCGCTTTTCGGCCGGCGGCCAGTGGTCAGCTCATGGTGACAGCATTTGTATAAGATGCTGTCATGGGACTAATGGTCTCTGCGGAAATGAGGTGGCGCTGATGGCGGTCTTGACGGTGCGCAATGTTCCTGATGAGGTGCACCGTGCGCTGCGCGTGCGTGCAGCGGAGCATGGGCGTAGCACCGAGGCGGAGGTCCGCGAGATCCTTGCCGAGGCGGTGGTGCCCCAGCAGCGCATTCTCCTCGGCGAGGCGCTTGCCGCGCTCGGTCGCGATCTAGAGCTGACCGAGAACGACATCGCTGTTCTCGAGGCGGTGCGTGATCGCAGCCCGGCGGCTCCGATGACTCTGCCGTGATCGTCCTCGACACGAATGTCGTTTCCGAGGCGATGAGCCCGCGTCCCGAGCCGTGGGTGGTGTCCTGGCTGAATGGGCAGGCTGCTGAGACGCTCTATCTGTCGAGTGTGACGCTCGCCGAGCTGCTTTTCGGCATCGGGGCTCTTCCAGAGGGCGCGCGGAAGCGCCGCCTGGCTCGCGCGCTCGACGGCATTCTCGCCTTGTTCTCCGGGCGCGTCCTTCCCTTCGATCAGGATTCCGCGCGGCGCTATGCCGATATGGCTGTTGCCGCTCGGGCGGCGGGGCGGCCGCTTCCGGTGGCGGACGGCTATCTGGCGGCGACGGCCGCGTCGCGCGGCTTCGCGGTGGCGACGCGCAACACGCGCCATTTCTCCGATACCGGTGTCGACGTCATCGACCCTTGGCAGCCTCGCTGACCG
>NZ_DAIEII010000027.1:0-38315 GCF_027352875.1 Gryllotalpicola sp. | reverse complement strand
GGCGGCGCTCGCGCTCGGGGCCGTGGCGGCGCACGGCGAGGCGAGGCATCCCGCCGCGCTCGACGACGTGCTCGGCGCGCACACCGGGCTCTTCACCGGCACGGTCACCGGGCCGGTGCGGCAGGCGGCGAGCACCGGCTTCACGGGTGCGCCGCGATGGGCGCTGCCCGTCACCGTCGGCCGGGTGGCCGTCGGGTCGACCGCGATCGACGGAGCCGTGCCGGCGCTGGTGTTCGTCGACGCACCGCCGCGCGCCGAGATCGGCGGGCGGGTCGAGTTCTCCGGCACCGCACGGATCAACCCGCCCGAGGACACGCGGGCGCTGCTCGTCTTCGCCGGCGAGGTCACGGCGGTCGAGGGGCCGCCGCTCCTGCTGTCGTGGGCGGGCTCGCTCCGCGCGGGTTTCAGCGCCGCGAGCGCCGCGCTGCCCGGCGACGGCGGAGGGCTGCTGCCCGGGCTCGCGATCGGAGACGTCTCGCGTGTCGGCGGCGAGCTGGACACCGCGATGAAGGCGTCATCTCTTTCCCATCTCACCGCGGTGTCCGGGGCGAACTGCGCCGTCATCGTCGGAGCAGTGCTCGCGATCTGCGCGGCAGCCGGGATGCCGCGGCGTTGGCGGCTGCTTGCCGGTGCCCTGGCCCTCGCGGGCTTCGTCGTCCTCGTCACGCCCGGCTCAAGCGTCCTGCGCGCTGCGGTCATGGCCGCCGTGCTGCTCGTCGCCGACGCGACCGGCAGGCCGCGGCAGTCGCTGCCGGCGCTCTGCCTCGCCGTCATCGTCCTTCTCGGCGTCGATCCCTGGTTCGCGCGCGACTACGGCTTCGCGCTGTCGGTCGCCGCCACAGCGGGTCTCCTCCTCCTCGCCGGTCCCCTGGGCGCCCTGCTCGCGCGCTGGACGCCGCGGCCTCTGGCCCTCACGCTCGCGGTGCCGCTCGCGGCGCAGCTCGCCTGCGAACCCATCCTCGTGCTGCTCAATCCGGCGCTTCCGCTCTACGGCGTCGCAGCCAATGCTCTCGCCGAGCCGGCGGCGCCGTTCGCGACCGTGCTGGGGCTGCTGGGCTGTCTCGTGCTGCCGCTCTGGCACCCGTTCGGAGTCGCCCTGCTCTGGACGGCGTGGGCGCCTGCGGCGTGGATCGGCGGCGTCGCCCGCACCGCGGCTGGCCTGCCGGGCGCCGCAGTGCCGTGGTTTCCCGGTCCGCTCGGGGTCGCCGCGGCGGTGCTCGTGCTGGGCACGGTGGCGCTGCTCGCGGCGCAGGGGGGAGGCCGTGGACTGCGCCGCGCCCGGGTGGCGGTCGCCGGCGCCACGGCGATCCTGCTCGTCGTCGGCGCGGCGACGAGCGCGGGGCCGGCGGTGGCCCGGGCACTGACGATGCCGCGCGACTGGGTCGTCGCGGCGTGCGATGTCGGTCAGGGCGACGCCGTCCTCGTCCGCAGCGCCGACGAGGTCGCGCTCGTCGACACCGGCCCCGATCCGAGGCCGCTCGCCGCATGTCTGGGCCGGCTCGGCATCCGCCGCATCGACCTGCTCGTCCTGACCCACTACGACCTCGACCATGTCGGGGGCCTCGATGCCGCGCGAGCGCTGACGGCGACGGCGCTGGTCGACCCGCCGCCCGGCGAGCGGGCGCAGGCGAGCGTAACGTCTCTCGAGCGCTCGGGTGCCGAGGTCCATGTCGCCGCGCGCGGAGACTCCGGCCGGCTCGGCGACCTCTCCTGGCGGGTGCTCTGGCCGGATCCGGCGAACACCTCGTTAACGACGAGCAACGAGCGCGGCGTGGTCGTCGAGTTCGTCGGCGGCGGGGTTTCGATGCTGTTCCTCGCCGATCTCGACGCGCCGGCGCAGGCGGCGGTTCTCGCGGAGGGCGGAATCGGCGCCGTCGACATCGTCAAAGTCGCCCATCACGGCTCCGCCGACCAGGACGACGCGCTCTACCGGGCAGCGGGGCCCCGGTTGGGAATCCTTGAGGTGGGAGCCGCCAACGATTACGGCCATCCGACCGAGCACGCTCTGACCATGCTGCGCGGGCTCGGAACGGCGATCGTGCGCACCGACGAGGAGGGCATGTCGCTGGTCCGTGCGAATCCGGACGGGGTGCTCTCGATGTGGAGCGAGCACGCCGCCGACCCGGCGGGTCTGTGGCGCCCGGGGCGTCGTTAGGCTGAACCGACGGAAGGAGAGCGCAGTGGCCGCACCGCGCAGGACGGCGCAAAACGCCCGCGCCGTCATCCCGCAACTGGCCTGGTCCCAGGTCTCCCCTGCCCCGATCGTGCTGATCTCCGGCCCCGAGGAAGTCCTCGCGGAGCGCGCGGGGCACCGGCTCCGCGACGCGCTCAAGGAGACCGATCCCGCCCTCGAGATCCACGATGTCGACGCGGCCACGTACACGTCGGGCGAGATCTTCACGCTCGCGAGCCCTTCGCTGTTCGGCGAGCTCCGTCTCATCCGGGTCACGGGCGCCCAGACGATGTCCGACGCGTTCCTCAACGACGCGCTGCGCTACCTCGACGCGCCCGCTGACGGCGCTGTCGTCGTGCTGCGGCACAGCGGGGGAGTGCGTGGCAAGAAGCTGCTCGATGCCATCCGCGCCGGGGCCGGTGGCGGCATCGAGATCGTCTGTGCCGAGATCAAACGGGATTCCGACCGCTTCGACTTCGCGCGCGACGAGTTCCGCCGTGCCCGCCGCCAGATCGAGCCTGGTGCGCTCCGCGCCGTCGTTGCCGCGTTCGCGGACGACCTCGCCGAACTGGCCGCGGCCTGCCGGCAGCTCGTCGACGACACCGTCGGCGAGATCACCGAGGCGCTTGTCGACAGCTACTACGGTGGCCGCGTCGAGGCCAATGCGTTCCGCGTGGCGGACGCCGCGATCGCCGGCGAGCACGGTGCGGCTCTCGTAATGATGCGGCATGCGCTCGCCTCGGGTGCCGATCCGGTGCCGATGGTTGCGGCGTTCGCGAGCAAGGTGCGCACGATGGCCCGGGTGTACGGGGTGCGCGGGGCATCCGGTCAGCTCGCCGGCACTCTCGGGGTCGCGCCGTGGCAGGTCGATCGCGCCCGTGCCGACCTCGCGGGCTGGGACGAGGCGGGCCTCGCGGGTGCGCTCACCGCTCTGGCCGCGGCAGATGCCGAGGTGAAGGGTGCCGGCCGCGATCCCGTCTACGCCCTCGAGCGCCTCATCGCCGTCATCGCCTCCCGCGGTTCCGCTCGCTGAGCGTCGCCAACTGATGTTGGGCCCCGCTGACGAGGAGCCCGGCGCGACACGCTCTAGGAGGCGGCGGCTTTGCCGGCGCCGTGCGCAGCAGCGTCGTCAAGCCAACTGCGGTGCGCCGGGCAAGGACCGGCGTGCCGACAAGCGCGACACGCTCTAGGAGGCGGCGGCTTTGCCGGCGCCGTGCGCAGCAGCGTCGTCAAGCCGACTGCGGTGCGCCGGGCAAGGACCGGCGCACCAGACTAGCTCAGAGCGCCGCGATCTTCTTGGCGATGCCCGACTTGCGGTTCGCGGCCTGGTTGGCGTGGATGACGCCCTTGCTCACGGCCTTGTCGAGCTTCTTCGAGGCGGCCTTGAGCGCGGCCTCGGCGGCGGCCTTGTCGCCCGCGGCGACGGCCTTGGTGGTGTTGCGGACCAGCGTCTTGAGTTCGCTCTTGACGGCCTTGTTGCGCTCTTCGCGCTTCTTGTTGGTGCCGATGCGCTTGATCTGCGACTTGATGTTTGCCAACGGAGTGTCTTTCGTCGATTCGGATGGAGAGAGCCGGTGGCGGGGTAGAGGGGCCCGTCCGGCGATTCGCAGGGCGTGGGAACCGCTGCGCAAGCCAACAACGGAGTCTATCAGCGGCCGCCCCTAGGCTGAAACGCATGCCGAAGCTCGCCTCTCATATCGACCTGGTCCCCGCGTCCGGCATCCGGCGCATCCACGAGGCGGCCCTCGGCCTCAATGGGGTCACCATGCTCGCCGTCGGCGAGCCGGATGTTCCGGTGGCGCCGCACATCGCGGCGGCGGCGAAGGCGGCATGGGACGCCGACAAGACCGATTACACGCCGAACGGTGGCATCCTGCCGTTCCGCGAGGCCGTGGTCGCCAAGCTCGCCGCGGTCAACGGCATCGCGGCGACCACCGATCAGGTGTGGTCGACGATCGGCGCCACGCAGGCGATCAGCCAGGCGCTCGGCCTCGTGCTCGACGTCGGCGACGAGGTGCTCGTGCCGAACCCGGGCTATACCACGTTCAGCATGTCGACGCGGATGCTGCAGGCCGTGCCGAGCTATTACAGCCTGCTGCCCGAGAACGGCTTCCTGCCCGACCTCGCCGAGCTTGACTCGCTCGTGACGTCGCGGACCAGGGCGATCATCGTCAATTCGCCGTCGAACCCGATCGGAGTGGTGTTCCCCGAGAGCGTGCTGCGCGACATCATGGCGTTCGCCGAACGCCATGACCTGTGGGTCATCAGCGATGAGGTGTACGAGGCGTTCACCCACGGCACGCCGCATGTGAGCATCGGCTCGCTCGATGACGGCGCTCGCGTGCTCAGCGCGTTCTCGCTCTCGAAGACGTACGCGATGACCGGCATCCGCATCGGCTATCTCGTCACGCCGCCCGGCCTCGTCGACGTGATGCGCCGGGTTCAGGAGGGCGTCATCTCGTGCGTGAACGAGCCGGCGCAGTACGCGGCGATCGCGGCGATCACGGGCGACCAGTTCCATGTCGAGCAGGCGGCCGCGCACTACCGCCGCAACATCGCTCGTGCGACGGCGATCCTCGACGAGCGCGGCATCCGCTACCTCGCGCCGCAGGGTGCGTTCTATCTCTGGGTCGACGTGAGCCATGTCTCCGGTGGCGACGTGCAGGCCTGGGCGGAACGCTTCCTTTCCGAGACGCGCGTCGCCGTCGCGCCGGGCAGCGCGTTCGGCACCGCCGGCGAGGGCTGGATCCGGCTCTGCGCCGCCGCGAGCCCGGACGACCTCCTGCTCGGCGTGAACGCTCTGCCGGCACCCTAAAATCGACAGGTCATGTCACCCCGCACGAATGTCGGTCCCGTCCCGGCCGCGACCGACCCCGCGCGCATCCGCAATTTCTGCATCATCGCGCACATCGATCACGGCAAGTCGACGCTCGCCGACCGGATGCTGCAGCTCACCGGCGTCGTGTCCGACCGCGACATGCGCGCGCAGTACCTCGACCGCATGGACATCGAGAGGGAGCGCGGCATCACCATCAAGAGCCAGGCGGTGCGGATGCCGTGGGCGGCCGGCGGTCAGGCGTACGCCCTCAACATGATCGACACGCCCGGCCACGTCGACTTCACCTACGAGGTCAGCCGGTCGCTCGCGGCCTGCGAGGGTGCGATCCTCCTCGTGGATGCCGCGCAGGGCATCGAGGCGCAGACCCTCGCGAACCTCTACCTCGCGCTCGAGAACGACCTCGCCATCATCCCGGTGCTCAACAAGATCGACCTGCCCGCTGCCGAGCCCGAGAAGTACGCCCGCGAGCTCGCCGATCTCATCGGCGGCTCGCCCGATGACGTGCTGAGGGTATCCGGCAAGACGGGCGAGGGTGTCGCGGCGCTTCTCGATCGCGTCGTCGAACTGGTCCCGGCGCCGAGGGGCCGGGCGGATGCACCTGCCCGCGCCATGATCTTCGACTCGGTCTACGACGCCTACCGCGGCGTCGTGACCTACGTGCGCATGGTCGACGGCCAGCTCGCCGCGCGCGAGCGCATCGTCATGATGTCCACCGGCGCGCACCACGAGCTGCTGGAGATCGGCGTGAGCGCGCCCGAGCCGACCCCGACGGCGGGTCTCGGCGTCGGCGAGGTCGGCTACCTCATCACGGGCGTCAAGGACGTCCGCCAGTCGAAGGTCGGCGACACCGTCACGAACGCCCACCACCCCGCGACGGAGGCGCTGGCCGGGTACACCGACCCGAAGCCGATGGTGTTCTCCGGTCTCTACCCGATCGACGGCTCCGACTATCCCGATCTCCGCGAGGCCCTCGACAAGCTCAAGCTCTCGGACGCGGCACTGAACTACGAGCCCGAGACCTCCGTCGCGCTCGGGTTCGGGTTCCGGTGCGGGTTCCTCGGCCTGCTGCACCTCGAGATCGTCACCGAGCGCCTCGAGCGCGAGTTCGGACTCGACATCATCACGACGGCGCCGAGTGTCGTCTATGAGGTGACAACCGACGACGGCCGGACCATCGCGGTGATGAATCCGAGCGAGTTCCCGACCGGCAAGGTGAAGACGGTGCGCGAACCGGTGGTGCGCGCGGCGATCCTCGCCCCCAAGGACTACGTCGGCACGATCATGGATCTCTGCCAGAGCCGCCGCGGCACGCTGCTCGGCATGGACTATCTCGGCACGGATCGCGTGGAGATCCGCTACTCCATGCCGCTCGGCGAGATCGTCTTCGACTTCTTCGACCACCTCAAGAGCCGAACCCAGGGCTATGCCAGTCTCGACTACGAACCGATGGGCGATCAGGAGGCCGACCTCGTCAAGGTCGACATCCTGCTGCAGGGCGAGCAGGTCGACGCCTTCAGCGCGATCGTGCACCGCGACAAGGCCTACGCCTACGGCGTGCTCATGACGGGCCGCCTCAAAGAGCTCATTCCGCGCCAGCAGTTCGAGGTGCCGGTGCAGGCGGCGATCGGTGCGCGGATCATCGCGCGCGAGTCCATCCGCGCGATGCGCAAGGATGTCCTCGCAAAGTGCTATGGCGGCGACATCACACGCAAGCGCAAACTGCTCGAGAAGCAGAAGGAGGGCAAGAAGCGCATGAAGATGGTGGGGCGCGTCGAGGTTCCTCAGGAGGCCTTCATCGCCGCGCTCTCGGGCGACACCGCCGAACGCAAGGAGAAGGACTAGCGACCTCCGGGTCCGGTCCTCACGACGATGACGCGAACGGTGCCGCGCCCCAGGGGGCGCTCCGACGCGGCGCCGGACGAGCGCCGGGACGACCGGCGCTATCGCAGGGTATTCTTCGTCGCCACCGCGGCCGCGTTGGCGATCTTCGCCGCCGGGTCGGCGTTTCAATCGGCGGTGCTGCAGATTCGGGGCGAATCCATTCCCATCGGCCCGCGCTTGCTCGCGAACATTTGCGGTTCGCTCCTCATCGTCGTCCCAGCCTGGTTCGTGCCGATGCGGCGAATGCCGTGGCCGGCGAAGATCGCGTTCCTCGTCGGGGCGTCCGTCGTCGCAGCGGTGGCGCGGGGTGCGCTGCAGGTCGACTTCGGCGTGCATGCCTTCGGCGACACGGGTGCGCTGCTGCTCGACGTCATCCCCGCGTCCATCACATCGGCGTTCTCGATCACGACCGCTCTCGCCCTCGCCGAGTTCCAGAACCGGGTGGTGCAGGAGGAGCGCACCTCGGCGGAGCGGGCGCGAGTGGCGTCCTCTGCGCTGGAGGCGCTTCGGGACGAGGAGTTGCGGGTTCGTCGCGATGTCGCCGACGGGCTGCACGGCACCGTGCAGCAGCAGCTCGTCATGCTCAACATTCATCTCGCCCATACCGCGGAGAAGCTTGCGCAGGACGACCCCCGCGAGGCCGAGATCGCGCGCGACCTCGGCTGGGTGCGCGATGAGCTCGACCGGCTCCGCGAACAGGGAGTGCGTGATGTGAGCAGGATGCTCTTCCCGGTCGGCATCGACCTCGGGCTGGTGCACGCGGCCCGCATCCTCATCGGCCGGATCCCGCCGAGCATCGCGGTGACGACGCAGATCGACGAGTCCGTCGCCGTGGCGGAGACCGCCACCCCGGGGGGGCTGCCGTTCGAGCTGCGGATCCTCGCAATCCGGGTTCTCGAGGAGGCCGTCACGAACGCCCTCCGGCACGGGAAGGCGACCGCGCTCCGGATCTCCCTCGCCGTCGACTCGGCGGGGGTGCTGCAGGTGGAGGTCGACGACGACGGAGACGGCGTCGACCCCGCAGCGGTGCCGAGCGGGCTGAAGCGGTTGGAAGAGCGGCTTGCGACACGCGGGGGCCGGCTCGCGCTGGCGAGCCGGCCGGGCGGCGGCGCGACGGTGTCGGCCCTGCTCCCGCTGACCGGCGAGGACGTCCTGTGATGGCGCGGCGCGCGACATTCGTCGACATCCCGGTGACCTACGGCGCTGTCGGGGCCACGCAGCGCTCCGACCTGCTGCAGTACCCGCCGCGCGGCTTCCGCCCGATCGAACGCAGCATCCGGCTCGGCTCCGGCGCCGAGCGCTTCGCGGCATCGCGCGAAGCAATGCTCGCCTGGGAGGTCCAGCGCGGCGCCGGCCTCGAGGTCCGCGACGTCACCGCAGGCACGGGCGAGCAGTACCCGGGGCTGCGGTACGACGAATCCGGGTCCCCCGTCGCGCCCGAGGCGCCGCCCGAGATCGTGTACGGTCCCGACGGCCAGCCGAACGTCGCCAACGGGGTGAGCGCGGTGCTGAGGCTCGGCGTCGGCCCCTTCCATGTGGATTCCCCGGTGCGCGTCGTCTACGTCATCGACGAGCCGCGCCGGTTCGGCTTCGCCTATGGCACGCTGGCGGGGCATCCCGCGAGCGGCGAGGAGGCGTTCTTCCTCGACTGGCTCGCCGACGACAGCGTCTGGTTCACCATCCGCGCGTTCTCGCGGGCGTCGGGGCCGCTCTACCGTCTGCTGACCCCGATCACCCGGAGCGTCTTTCGCACGCTGACGACGCGCTTCCTGCGCGCGCTCCACCCTGCTGTCGGCTGACCTCTGGCGCCGTTCCGCACCCGGGCGGCAGGCACGGCGCGGCGGTGCTTCAGAACGCGCCCAAGTCATTGTGAGCGCGCGGCTCCGTGGAGTAGACCAGGACGGTGAGTGACTACCAGCCCCCTCTCAATGACCTTTCCTTCGTCCTCGAGCACATCGTCGGCTACGACGAGATCGCGGCCCTGCCCGGTTACGGCCACGCCGACCTCGAGACGGTGAGGGACCTCCTCGCCGCCGCGAGCGAATTCATCGTCGAGAAGGTCGCGCCGCTCGACCGCGCCGGCGACGTCGAGGGCGCCAGGTGGAATCCCGACTACAGCGTGACCACTCCGAAGGGCTACCAGGAGGCGTACGACGCCTACCGCGCCGGCGGCTGGACGGGCCTGCAGTTCCCCGACGAGTTCGGCGGCGGCGGATTCCCCGCCGTGGCCGGCCTTGCGCTGCAGGAGATCCTCACCTCAGCAAGCATCGCGTTCTCGCTCGCTCCGCTGCTCACCCAGGGCGCCGTCGACGCGCTGCTCCACTACGGCAGCGACGAGCAGAAGGCCACATATCTGCCGCACATGGTCGCCGGCGACTGGACGGGCACGATGAACCTCACCGAGCCCCACGCCGGATCGGACGTCGGCGCGCTGACGACGAAGGCCGTGCCGAACGGCGACGGCACCTTCGCGATCACCGGTCAGAAGATCTTCATCAGCTACGGCGAGCACGACCTCACCCAGCAGAAGGTCCACCTCGTGCTCGCCCGCACCCCGGGCGCGCCGGAAGGCACGGCCGGCATCTCGATCTTCATCGTGCCGAAGTACCTCGTGAACCCCGACGGCTCGCTGGGTGAGGCGAACTCACTGAAGTGCCTCTCCGTCGAGCACAAGCTGGGCCTCCATGGCTCGCCGACGTGCGTGATGTCCTACGAGCGCGCCACGGGCTACCTCATCGGCCAGGAGAACAAGGGCATGCGGATCATGTTCGTCATGATGAACAACGCGCGCCTGTCCGTCGGCCTCGAGGGCCTCGCGGTGGCCTCGCGCGCCTACCAGAAGTCGCTCGCGTATGCCCAGGAGCGCATCCAGGGCACAGCAGTCGGCGGCACTGAGCCGGTGGCGATCATCGAGCACCCGGACGTGCGCCGGATGCTGCTCACTCAGCGCGCCCAGCTCGACGCGCTGCGCGCGCTCATCCTGCTCAACGCAGGTCACGGCGACCGGGCGAAGCGCCATCCTGACGCGGCCGTCCGTCAGCGCGAGGACGAGATCGTCGGCCTCCTCACCCCGATCTGCAAGGCCTTCGGCACCGACCTCGGCGTGGAGCTGTCCTCGACCGCTCTCCAGGTCTTCGGCGGCGCCGGATTCATCGAGGAGACCGGCATCGCGCAGCAGTACCGCGATGCGCGCATCCTGCCCATCTACGAGGGCACGAACGGTATCCAAGCCGCCGACCTCGTGGGCCGCAAGCTCGGCATCCGTCAGGGGCAGTCGGCGCTCGAGTACCTCGAGGAGATCGGCGCCATCGACGGCACCCTGGAAGCGGCCGGCGAGGGCTTCGCCGCCATCCGCTCGGGTCTCGCCGCGAACCTCGGCGCGCTGAAGAAGGCGACGGGATGGCTGTTGCAGACAAGCGCCGGCGGCGACTTCGACTCGGCGCTCGCCGGTTCGGCGCCGTATCTGCGCATGTGGGGCCTCGTGCTCTCGGCCTGGCTGCTCGCCCGCGAGGCGCTCGTGGCGAAGGACCTCGGCGACGCCGAGTTCGCCGAGACCAAACTCGTGCTCGCCCGCTTCCACGCCGAGCAGCTTCTGCCGGCGGCGGGCGCGTTGCTCGGTGCGGTCACCCGCGGCAGGGGCGATCTCTACACCCTGTCGCCGGCGCAGCTCGCCGGCTGAGACAGCAGCGGCGCACCGCCGTGCGATGATCGGCTGATGCCCAGCAGCCTGCCCATCGCGGACCCGGCGCCCGAGGATGGGCTCCTCCCCGCACAGGCTGCCGAAGGCGCGACGCACCGCGACCTCGGCGTGTACGTGCACGTGCCGTTCTGCCGGGTTCGCTGCGGCTACTGCGACTTCAACACCTACACCGCGACCGAGCTGCGGGGGGTGAAGCAGTCCGACTACGCCGAGCAGGCGGGCGCCGAGATCGCGTTCGCGCGTGGCGTGCTCGAGCGATCCGGTCTGCCGCAGCGCGAGGCGGCGACCGTGTTCTTCGGCGGCGGCACCCCGACACTGCTGCCGCCCGCGGATCTCGCGCGGATGCTCGGCGCGATCCGCAGCGCCTGGGGCATCGCCGACGGCGCGGAGGTCACCACCGAGGCGAACCCCGACTCCGTCGGCGCCGACGATCTCCGGCGACTCGCCGACGCCGGCTTCACCCGCGTTTCGTTCGGGATGCAGTCGGCGGTGCCGCGGGTGCTGGCGACGCTGGAGCGCACGCACGACCCGGAGCGCATCCCTCTCGTCGTTGACTGGGCGCGGCGGGCCGGCCTCGACGTCAGCCTCGACCTCATCTATGGCACCCCGGGCGAGTCGCTCGCCGACTGGCGCACCTCGCTCGACGCGGCGGTCGCAGCCGAGCCCGATCACCTCTCCGCCTACGCGCTCATCGTCGAGGACGGCACGAAGCTCGCCCGGCAGATCCGCAGCGGCGAGGTCGGTCGGCCGGACGACGACCTCGAGGCCGACATGTACGAGCTCGCCGACGAGCTGCTGGGGGCGGCCGGCTATGGCTGGTACGAGGTGAGCAACTGGTCGCGCGGCGAGGAGCACCGTTCGCGGCACAACCTCGGCTACTGGCTCGGCCACGACTGGTGGGGGGTCGGTCCCGGCGCGCACAGCCACATCGGCGGGGTGCGCTGGTGGAATGCGAAGCACCCGGCCGCGTATGCGCAGCGCCTCGCTCAGGGCGTGTCGCCCGCCGTCGGGCGCGAGACGCTGGATGCCGGAACCCGCCGTATGGAGATGATCCTGCTGCGCACGCGCATTGTCGACGGCGTCCCGACCGTCGAGCTGCCGACGGCCGCGCGCACTGCTGTCGCCGGGCTCATCGCCGACGAGCTCGTCGACGCGAAAGCGGCCCTGGCGGGGAGCATCGTGCTCACCCGAAAGGGCCGCCTGCTCGCCGACGCCGTCGTGCGGCGCCTGACGACTACTTGATGAACGCGATGGACAGCGGGTAGGTGTACGGGCGGCCCTGGCTCGCCGCGACCGCGGCGAGGATGCTGAAGATCAGGGTCAGGATGCCGGCCGCGGCGACGATGAAGCCGCCGATCAAGATCGCCGTCAGGATCCACCCGACCGCATAGGCGATGGCCATGGTGATCTGGAAATTGAGCGCGGCGACGCTGTGCTGGCGCAGGAACGGCCCGCGATCCTTGAAGACCAGGAACGTGATGAGCGAGGGGATGAAGCTGAAGAAGATTCCCAGCACGTGGGTGAGGATGGCGTACATCTTCTCGTCCGCCGGATTGAGGGGCGACGCGGGTCGCGTGTAGGTCATGCGGCCAAGGTAGCGGTGGCGGGTGCCCGCGGGCAACGGCGGATTGCCATCGGGTGGCGTTACGATTGGCACTCAGAATGGTGGAGTGCTAGCGAGAGGGGCGCCATGGTCTCGGAACGCGGGCTGCAGGTGCTCCGCGCGATCGTCCACGACTATGTCGCGACGCGCGAGCCCGTGGGCTCGAAGAGCATCGTGGACAAGCACGCCTTCGGCGTCTCGGCCGCGACCATCCGCAACGACATGGCAGCGCTCGAGGACGAGGAGCTCATCGTCGCCCCCCACACCTCAGCCGGTCGCGTCCCGACCGACAAGGGCTACCGGGTGTTCGTCGACCAGCTCGACGAGGTGCGGCCGCTCACGAGCGCGCAGCGCAATGCCATCGAGGCGTTCGTCGGCGAGAGCCTCGACATCGACGACGTCCTGGCGCGCACCGTTCGTGCGCTCGCCCAGCTCACCCACCAGGTGGCCCTGCTGCAGTACCCGCAACTGTCGCGCGCCAGGGTACGGCACATCGAGCTCGTGACGATGGGGCCGAGACGGCTGCTCGCGGTCCTCATCACCGACAACGCCTCGGTCGAACAGCGCGTCGTCGAGACCTCGTCCGAGATCGACCCCGAGGCGCTCCATGCGCTGCGCGACGCCGTGAATGCCGCTGTCACCGGCGCGACGATGACGGATGCTGCGGCACTGCTCGAGGCTCTCCCCGACTCGGTGGAGTCCGCGTCGCGCCCTCTCGCTGCGGAGCTTGCGGCCGCGCTCGTCGCCGAGATCGAGTCGACCCGGTCGGAGCGTCTGCTCATGGCCGGCACCGCCAATCTGGTGCGCACCGAGCACGACTTCTCGGGCAGCATCTATCCGGTGCTCGAGGCGATCGAGCAGCAGGTCGAGTTGCTCAAGATCTTCGGCGAGATGGCGAGCGAGCAGCATGGGGTGGCGGTGAGCATCGGGCGTGAGAACGTCGCGGTCGGCCTCGCCGAGACCTCGCTGCTCACCAGCGACTACGGCGGAGGTCTGGGCAGGCTGGGTGTGCTGGGACCTACGCGCATGGACTATTCATCGAACATGGCTGCGGTGCGCGCGATCGCCCGCTATCTCAGTCGGCTGCTGGGGGAGTAGTGGCGGACCATTACGAGGTCCTCGGAGTCGAACGCGACGCCAGCCAGGACGAGATCAAGAAGGCGTATCGCAGGCTCGCCCGTGAACTGCATCCCGATGTCAACGGCAGCGACGATGCGGAGGAACGCTTCAAGCTCGTCACCCACGCCTACGACGTGCTCAGCGACCCGCAATCCCGCCAGCAGTACGACCGCGGCGGGCAGACCGGCAGCTTCGGCGGCACGCAGGGCTTCGGCTTCGAGGACGTGTTCAACGCGTTCTTCGGCGGGGGCGGCGGGTCGGCCGGCGCTCGGCCGCGTTCGCGCGCCGAGCGCGGGCAGGACGCGCTGCTGCGTGTCGACGTCGAGCTCGCCGAGGTGATCTTCGGGGCGCACCGCGATCTCGAGGTCGACACCGCCATCGTCTGCGAGACCTGCGGCGGCACCTGCTGCCAGCCCGGCACCCAGCCCGTGACGTGCGATGTCTGCGGCGGCAGCGGTCACGTCCAGCGCCAGGTGCGTTCGCTCCTCGGCAACGTCGTCACGTCGAGTCCGTGCGGGGTCTGCCGCGGCTACGGCACCATCATCGCGACCCCCTGTGCCACCTGCCAGGGCCAGGGGAGGGTCCGCGCCCACACGACGATCCCGGTCGACATCCCCGCCGGAGTCGACACCGGATTGCGCCTGCAGCTCTCCGGCAAGGGCGAGGCCGGCCCGGCGGGGGGTCCCCACGGCGACCTCTACCTGGAGATCCGGGTCAAGCACGACGACGTGTTCAGCCGCGAGGGGGACGATCTGCTCGCGACGCTCGAGGTGTCGATGGCGGACGCCATCCTCGGTGCGAAGACGATGGTCGAAGCGCTCGACGGTCCGGTCGACGTCGACCTCAAGCCGGGCGCGCAGTCGGCCGACGTCATCACGGTGAAAGGCCGGGGCGTGACGCATCTGCGCGGAAGCGGTCGCGGTGATCTGCGCATCGGTGTGCAAGTTATCACCCCGACCAAGCTCGCCGCCGCCGAGAAGCAGCTCATCGAGCAGTTCAAGGGACACCGCAAGGATGCCGCCCCGCGCCTCGCCCGGTTCCAGCAGGGGCTCTTCGCGAAGCTCCGCGATCGCTTCCTCTGAGGCGTCCCGTGGCCAACTTCTACCTCGACGAGACGCTGGCGGAGACGCGCATCGGCGCGTCGGTGCGCCTCACCGGCTCCGAGGCGCGACACGCCGCTCAGGTCGCGCGCACCCGCGTCGGCGATGAGCTCATGGTGGGAAACGGCCGTGGTCTCGTTGTGCGCGCCCGGGCGACCTCGGTACAGCCCTCGGCCGTCGAGCTCATGGTGGATTCCGTCGAGCAGCAGGCTGCACCAACGGTCAAGATCGCACTCGCGCAGGCACTGGCGAAGGGCGACCGTGACGAGCTCGCCGTGCAGGCCGCTACCGAGCTGGGCATCGACGTCGTCATCCCCTGGCAGGCCGAGCGCTCGGTGCCTCGGTGGGGCGGCGAGAAGGCCGAGAAGGGCCGCGAACGCTGGGCGGCGATCGCGCGGGAGGCGTCCAAACAGGCCGTGCGCCCGTGGTTGCCCGAGGTGCTGCCGCTCGTCTCGACGACGCAGTTGGGCGTACTCGCATCCTCGTGGCGTCTCGTCGTCCTCGAGCCGGATGCGCGCGAGCCGCTCGCCTCGCTCCAGCCGGACGGGCGCGGAATCCTGCTCGTCGTCGGGCCCGAAGGCGGCATCGCCCCCGCCGAGCTCGAGGCGCTGCAGGACGCCGGCGGCGAGCTGCGCCGCCTCGGCGGCACGGTGCTGCGCACCTCCACCGCGGGGCCGGCCGCGCTCGCCGTCCTCAACGTGCCGCTGGCGCGGTGGTGACAGACTTGAGCCATGAGTGAGCCCTCGGTCTTCTCCCGTATCATCGCGCGGGAGATCCCTGCGCTCATCGTGCGCGAGACGGACCGCCTCATCGCCTTCAAGGACATCGCGCCCAAGGCGCCGGTGCACTTCCTCATCGTGCCCAAGACCGAGCAGTACGCCAACATCACCGAGCTCGCGGCAGGCGATCCCGGGCTGCTCGCCGAGATCGTGGCGGTCGCGCAGGAGCTCGCGGACGAGTATTCGAACGGGCAGTACCGGCTCCTGTTCAACACCGGCCCCGAGGCGGGTCAGACCGTGTTCCACGTTCATGCGCACCTGCTCGGCGGCGGCCTCACGGAGAGCACCATTGGCTTCTAGCGGCGAGCAGGTGCAGACCCAGCTGCAGGTGGACGGCGTGGCGATGGTGCGTCTCCTCGGCCCGCAGGACCGCCTGCTCACCACCCTCGAGAAGCAGTACCCGGGCGTCGAGGTGCACGTGCGCGGCAACGAGATCACGCTGAGCGGAGAGGCCGAGCACGTGGCGTCCGCGCGCACTCTCGTCGAGGAGCTCATCGCCCTCGTCGAGAACGGCCACGACCTCCACCCCGTCGAGGTGAGCAAGGGCCGACGCCTCGTCGACTCCGGCCAGAGCCCCGCCGCGGTGCTGGGCGAGGCGATCCTGCAGGTGCGCGGCAAGACCATACGCCCCATGACCAAGGGGCAGAGCGACTACGTCCACGCCATCGACCGGAGCACCATCGTGTTCGGCATCGGCCCCGCGGGTACGGGCAAGACCTACCTCGCAATGGCCAAGGCCGTGCAGGCTCTGCAGCGCAAGGAGGTCGAGCGCATCATCCTGTCGCGCCCGGCGATCGAGGCGGGAGAGCGGCTCGGCTACCTGCCGGGAACGCTGACGGAGAAGATCGACCCGTATCTTCGGCCGCTCTATGACGCGCTCAACGAGATGCTTGATCCCGAGATCGTGCCGAAGCTCCTCGCCTCGGGCACCATCGAGGTTGCACCACTGGCATACATGCGCGGTCGCACCCTCAACAGCTCGTTCATCGTGCTCGACGAGGCGCAGAACACGACCCCTGAGCAGATGAAGATGTTCCTCACCCGGCTCGGCTTCGGCTCGCGCATGGTCATCACGGGCGACGTCACGCAGATCGATCTGCCGGCGGGGGCGTCGGGCCTCCGACTGGTCACCCGCGTGCTCGCCGGAGTCGATGACATCCACTTCGCGACGCTGACGAGCGACGACGTCGTGCGCCACAGCCTCGTCGGCCGCATCATCGACGCCTACACGGCATACGACCAGAAGCAGCAGGCGGCCCACGT
Source organism: Gryllotalpicola sp. (assembly GCF_027352875.1). NCBI lineage: Bacteria > Bacillati > Actinomycetota > Actinomycetes > Micrococcales > Microbacteriaceae > Gryllotalpicola > Gryllotalpicola sp. The sequence goes on along the minus strand of NZ_DAIEII010000027.1, from coordinate 21,858 downwards.
CGAGCGCGAGCAGGCCCGCGAGTTCGCGGACCGGGCCGCGCGCCGCCCCGCGGACCCCACCGTCAAGAGAGGCAAGCCCCGCCAGTGAGCGTCGAGGTCAACAACGAGTCCGCCGTCGAGGTCGATGAGGCGCTGCTCCAGCGGGTCGTGCACTACGCGCTGTACTCGCTGCACGTGAGTCCGGATGCCGAGCTCGCCCTCGTGCTCGTCGACGAGGCCGCCATGGAGCAGCTCCACGTGCAGTGGATGGACGAGCCCGGCCCCACCGACGTGCTGAGTTTCCCCATGGACGAGTTGCGCCCCGGCACCGAGGAGTCGCCCACGCCGGCCGGCCTCCTCGGCGACATCGTGCTCTGCCCGCAGGTCGCCCAGGTGCAGGCGGAGACCGCCGGGCACGCACTGCAGGACGAGCTCCTCCTGCTCACCGTCCACGGGCTGCTCCACCTGCTCGGATTCGATCACGCCGACCCCGCCGAGGAGCGCGAGATGTTCGGCATCCAGCGCGACATCCTCGTCGGCTTCGCCCTCGCTGAGCGCAAACGGTAGGCGGGATGCGCCGACTCGCCGCAGCGCTCTCGCGCTTCTTCGCACGGCTCGCTGTGCGCGGGGATGCCGCGGAGGACGCCGGCGAGGAGCAGCTCCTCAGCCTCGTCGACGATCAGGCCGAGCACGAGGCCATCGAGGAGGAGGACGCCGAGCTCATCCATTCGATCTTCGACTTCAGCGACACGGTGGTGCGCGAGGTCATGGTGCCCCGCACCGACATGGTGACCGTCGGCGTCGGCGACACCGCCGCCGAGGCCATGGGCGTGTTCCTGGGCCGCGGCGTCTCGCGGATGCCCGTCACCGCCTCCGACGCCGACGACGTCACCGGTGTCCTGTACCTGCGCGATGTCGCCCGGCTCGTGTTCGAGCGTCCGGCGGATGCCGACACGACGCCCGTGGCGGCGCTGCAGAAGCCCGGGGTCTTCGTGCCGGAATCCATGCGCGCCGACGCGCTGCTGAGGCAGATGCAGGCCGAGTCGAACCATCTCGCGCTCGTCGTCGACGAGTACGGCGGCATCGCCGGCCTCGTCACGCTGGAGGACCTCATCGAGGAGCTCGTCGGTGACATCGCCGACGAGTATGATCGCGAGGCGCCGGGTGTCGAGCGCATCGACGACCGCACTTACCGCATCGCCGCCCGCTACAACGTCGAAGAGCTCGGCGAGCTCTTCGAGCTCGAGCTCGAGGACGACGACGTCGACTCGGTGGGCGGACTGCTCACCAAGCACCTGGGTCGCCTGCCGGCCGCCGGCGACGCCGTCGACGTCGGACCACTCACCCTCACCGCCGAGCGCGTTGAGGGCCGCCGCGGCCGGATCGCGACCGTCCTCGTCGCCCGACGCGAGGAGGACGGCGATGGCTGAGGCACCGGCGGAGCCGTATCGGGCCGGCTTCGTGTCGTTCGTCGGTCGGCCGAACGTCGGCAAGTCGACCCTGATGAACGCCCTGGTCGGCCAGAAGGTCGCGATCACCTCGTCGAAGCCGCAGACGACGCGCCGCGCCATCCGCGGCATCGTCCACCTGCCGCACGCCCAGCTCGTCGTCGTCGACACCCCTGGCGTGCATCGGCCCCGCACGCTGCTCGGCGAACGGCTCAACGCCGTCGTCGATGAGACGCTCGGCGGCGTCGACGTCATCGGAATGTGCCTGCCCGCGAACGAGGCGATCGGCCCGGGTGACCGGTTCGTCAGCGAGCAGCTCGACCGGCACCCCGGCGCGAAGAAGGTCGCTATCGTCACGAAGACCGACACGGTGACGAATCCACGCCTCGCCGAGCAGCTCCTCGCGGTGCAGGCGCTGCGGGAGTGGGACGACATCGTACCGATCTCGGCGCTGACCGGCCGCCAGCTGGACGAGCTTGTGAGCGTGCTCGTGGCCCTGCTGCCGGAATCCCCGCAGCTCTACCCCGACGATGCGGTGACCGACGAGGATTCCGTGCAGCGCATCGCCGAATACGTCCGCGAAGCCGTCCTCGAAGAGGCGCGCGACGAGCTGCCGCACTCCGTCGCCGTGACAATCGACGACATCGTCGAGCGCGACGACGGCGTTACCGTCGTCTACGCCAACCTGTTCGTCGAGCGCGACAGCCAGAAGGGCATCGTCATCGGCAAGGGGGGCGAGCGCCTCAGGCAGATCGGTCAGACCGCGCGCGCCCCGATCGAGGCGCTGCTCGGCACGAGAGTGTTCCTGTCCATCCGGGTCAAGGTCGCCAAGGAATGGCAGCGCGACCCTAAGCAATTGGGCCGTCTGGGTTTCTGAGTTCATGGCGCGCCGGTCCCTGCCCGGCGCGCGTCGCGCCGCCCACCGGCGAAGGGGTCGCTGATTCACTGATGGCTGGCCAGGCGGGCACCGCGCGGTGTTACGATTTTCTGAGCATGTACTACACGGCGCTGCTCCTCCTTAGCCGCCGCGACGAGTCCTAGTTCAGCAGGCCTCCCTCGTCGCGGAGTTTGGCGTTGGCCGGCGATCCCGACTCGAGAACAAGAGCTAAGCCATGAAGAACAACCAGCAGCCCACGTCCATGCCGATCCAGCGCTATCGGCCGTACCACGAGCAGTTCGCCGTGGACCTGCCCGACCGCACCTGGCCGTCCCAGCACATCGAGAAGGCCCCGCGCTGGTGCGCGGTCGACCTCCGCGACGGCAACCAGGCTCTCATCGACCCGATGGGCCCCGAGCGCAAGCGCATCATGTTCGACCTGCTCGTCAAGATGGGCTACAAGGAGATCGAGGTCGGATTCCCCTCGGCGAGCCAGACCGACTTCGACTTCGTCCGTTCCCTCATCGAGGACGGGGCGATCCCCGACGATGTGACGATCCAGGTCCTCACCCAGGCCCGCGAGCACCTCATCGCCCGCACCTACGAGGCCATCAAGGGCGCCAAGCAGGCCATCGTCCACCTCTACAACTCGACGAGCATCCTGCAGCGCCGCGTCGTGTTCCGCGAGGACAAGCAGGGCGTTGTCGACATCGCCCTCGAGGGCGCCAGGCTGTGTAAGAAGTACGAGGCGACGATCCCCGAGACGGCCGTCTACTACGAGTACTCGCCCGAGAGCTACACCGGCACCGAGCTCGAGTTCGCCGCCGAAATCGTCAACAGAGTGCTCGAGATCTTCGTTCCGACGCCGGAGCGCAACGTCATCGTCAACCTCCCGGCCACCGTCGAGATGGCAACGCCGAACCTCTACGCCGACTCCATCGAGTGGATGAGCCGCCACATCGACCACCGCGAGAACGTCATCATCTCGCTGCACCCGCACAACGACCGCGGCACCGCCGTCGCCGCAGCCGAACTGGGCTATCTGGCCGGCGCCGACCGCATCGAGGGCTGCCTCTTCGGCAACGGCGAGCGCACCGGCAACGTCGACCTCGTCACCCTCGGCGTCAACCTGTTCACGCAGGGCATCGACCCGCAGATCGACTTCAGCGACATCGACGAGGCGAAGCGCACTGCCGAGTACTGCACCCAGCTCCGGGTCGGCGAGCGCTCCCCGTGGGCGGGCGACCTCGTCTTCACCGCGTTCAGCGGCTCGCATCAGGACGCCATCAAGAAGGGCTTCGAGCAGATGGCCGCCGACGCCGAGGCACAGGGTGTCACTGTCGACGACATCGAATGGGCCGTTCCGTACCTGCCCGTCGACCCCAAGGACCTCGGTCGCACCTACGAGGCCGTCATCCGAGTCAACTCGCAGTCCGGCAAGGGCGGCGTCGCCTACCTGCTCAAGACCGACCACGCTCTCGACCTGCCGCGCCGCCTGCAGATCGAGTTCTCCGGCGTCGTCCAGGCGAAGACGGATGCGGACGGCGGCGAGGTCACGAGCGACGAGCTCTGGGCGATCTTCCAGGACGAGTACCTGCCGGCGGCCTCCGATGAGGAAAAATGGGGCCGCTTCGAGCTGCTCGGCACGCGCACCTCGAGCGATCTCGGCGGCGCGGTGCAGCTCGCGGTGAGCCTGCGCGACGGCGACGGCATCGCTGCCGAGGAGGCGAGCGGTAACGGCCCGATCGATGCCTTCCTCGAGATCGTCGCGGAGCGCGGCCTGACGGTCACGCTCTACGACTACGTCGAGCATGCTCTCAGCGCCGGCGGCGATGCCACGGCCGCCTCGTACGTCGAGCTCGACGTCAACGGCGCGCGGCTGTGGGGCGTCGGCATCGACGCGGACATCTCGACGGCATCGCTCAAGGCGATCGTCTCGGCGGTGAACCGTGCGGTGCGCGCGAAAGCCGATCAGGCGGAATCCGTCAGCGCCTGACCCCGCTCGAGTCGCCGGTTCGGCACGGCGGTGCGCTCCGCACCGTGCGGAGTTGGCGGTTCGAGCTTGCCCTACCCCGCCTAGCGCTTTCGGATGACCCTGATCGGCCGCGTCGCCAGCGAGCGCTGCTCGGGCGGGCTCCACCCGGATCGCACGGCGAGCAGCCGCACGACGAAGGTGATCGCGGCGCCGAGGACCGCGACCGCCGCGCGATCGGCCCAGAACGGCAGGGTGAACGTCGTGGCATCCATCGGATTCCGTTGTGCCGGGCCGACAATGGAGTGTGCCCACCTATCGTGACGAAGCCGTCGTGCTCCGCACCTACAAGCTGGGCGAAGCCGACCGGATCATCACCCTGCTCTCGAAGCAGCACGGCAAGATCCGTGCGGTCGCCAAAGGGGTGCGCCGCACCGCGTCGAAGTTCGGCTCGCGGCTGGAGCCGTTCATGGTCGCCGACATCCAGTTCCATGAGGGCCGCTCGCTCGACGTGGTGCAGCAGGCCGAAACGCTCGGCTCCTATGGGGCCGACATCGTCGGCGACTACGCGAGCTACACCGCGGCGAACGCCATGGTCGAGGCCGTGGACCGGCTCACCGAGGACGACGGCTCCCGGCAGCAGTACCTGCTGCTCGTCGGCGCGCTGCGCTCGCTCGCCCGTCGGGAACACGCGCCCGCCTTGTCTCTCGACTCGTACCTCGTGCGGGCCCTCGCCATCGCCGGCTGGGCGCCGAGCTTCGGCGACTGCGCCCGGTGCAGCAAGCCCGGCCCGCACTCGCATGTCGTCGTGCAGCTCGGCGGGGTCGTCTGCGACGACTGCGCACCGCCCGGCGCGCCCAAGCTCGACGGCGAGACCCTCGCGCTGCTCACGGCCCTGCTCACGGGCGATTGGGCGAGTGCGGATTCCTCGGCCGAGGCCGCCCGCGGCACGGCATCCGGCATCATCGCCGCATATACGCAGTGGCATCTCGAGCGCGGATTGCGGTCGCTGCGGCTCGTCAGCCGCGAGGCTGAGGCGAATGCACACAGTGGTCGGCAGGCGGCCAGCGCGTGAGACCGAAGCCCGCCACGCACCAGGACGCCGCGCCTTTCGTGCCGATCGACTGGACGGCGCAGTACCCGCCCGCCATCCCGCCGTCTCAGGTGCCGGACCACGTCGCCATCGTCATGGACGGCAACGGTCGCTGGGCGAACCGTCGCGGCCTCGCCCGCATCGAGGGCCACCGCGCGGGCGAAGCGGCCCTGCTCGACGTCGTCGCGGGCGCGCTGCAGGTCGGCGTGAAGCACCTCAGCGTCTATGCGTTTTCGACGGAGAACTGGCGCCGCTCGCCTGACGAGGTGCGGTTCCTGATGGGCTTCAATCGCGACGTGCTGCACCGCCGCCGCGACCAGCTCAACGAGTGGGGGGTGCGCGTGCGATGGGCGGGCCGCGCGCCGCGGCTGTGGCGGTCTGTCGTCGACGAGCTGCGCTTCGCCGAACGGCTCACCGCGGGCAATTCGGCGCTGACCCTCACGATGTGCGTGAACTACGGCGGCCGGCTCGAGATTGCCGACGCGGTGCGCGCCATCGCCGAGGACGTCGCCGCCGGACGGATGAAGCCGTCGGCCGTCACCGAGAAGGCCATCCAGCGCCGCCTCTACCTGCCGGACATGCCCGATGTCGACCTCTTCGTGCGCACCAGCGGCGAGCAGCGCACGTCGAACTTCCTGCTGTGGCAGAGCGCCTACGCCGAGTTCGTCTTCCTCGACACCCTCTGGCCGGACTTCTCGCGCACCGACCTGTGGCGCGCCGTGGAGCTCTACGCCGACCGCGACCGCCGTTTCGGCGGCGCCGTCGACGCGCCCAGCGTCTGATCCGAGGATGCGGAATAGACGGTGGGGCAGCGCTGTTTACTCGAATCATGAGTGAGCCCATCAAGATCGACGTCTGGTCCGACATCGCGTGCCCGTGGTGCTATATCGGCAAGCGCAAGTTCGAGGCGGGTGCCGGGTTGTTCGCCGGCAACGGCCCCGATCGCGATGTAGAGATCGAATACCACTCCTTCGAGCTGTCTCCCGACACTCCCGTCGACTTCGAGGGCGGCGAGGCCGAGTTCCTCGCGAGCCACAAGGGCGTGCCGGCCGAGGCGGTTCAGGAGATGCTCGACCGGGTGACCGGCATCGCCGAGTCCGTCGGGCTCCATTACGACTACGACCACCTCCAGCACACGAACACCGTCCTCGCGCACGAGGCGGTGCACTTTGCCAAGGCCCAGGGCAAGCAGCTCGAGATGAAGGAGCGGTTGCTCAAGGCGTATTTCATCGAGGGCAGGCACGTCGGCAAGGTCGACTCGCTCGTCGAACTCGGCGAGGAGATCGGTCTCGACGGCGCCGCCCTCCGCGCGGCGCTCGAGCAGCACACGTACCTCGCGGCGGTCCGCGAGGATCAGGCGCAGGCGGTCGCGTACGGCATCCAGGGCGTGCCGTTCTTCGTCATCGACGGCAAGTACGGCGTTTCTGGCGCTCAGGACGCCCGGGTGTTCGCCAATGTCCTCGAAGAGGTCTTCACCGAGCGCGCCAAGGCCGGGGCGGGAGCGTTCGGCGCATGAGCGATCTCACGCCTGCTATCGAGCTGACGCCTCTCGGCGAGATGGACGCCGCGATGTGCGTTGACGGTGTCTGCGCGCTTCCGCCGATGGGCGACGCTCCAGTGGATCGTCGCGCGGATACACGCCGCCGATAGGCGGCCCTACTCGTCGAGCTCCGTGATGTCGGCCACCGTCGCCCCGTAGGCGGCGATGAGGTCGTCGGCCTCGGCGCGGGCTGAGAAGCCGTGCTCGCCGGAGCCGAGGTGGATGGTCTGCCCGACGATGGTCACGTCGGCGAACACGGGCCACGCGATCGCCGATCCGAGCGGCGTGATGGTGCCGCGCTCGTACCCGGTCGCCTCCTTCGCCACTTCCGGGTCGGGCATGGCGAGCCTGTTGACGCCGACGAGGGCGCGCAGCTTGGGCCAGGAGATCTTCCGCCCGCCGGGCACGAGCGCCAGCAGGAAGCTGCCGTCGTGACGCCCCACGACGAGGGTCTTGACGATGCCCGACGGCGCGACGCCGAGCAGTGCCGCCGCCTCCGTGAGGGAGTTCGCGCGGGGGCGCGGGATGATCTCCACGGCGAGGCCGCGTGCTGCGGCATCCGCCGCCACCCGGGAAGTCCCGGTCAGGCCCTCGAACGCATCGGCCACGCGTTCGCCCTCCGTTCAGCCCCGTCTGAGAGAATCGACAGGATGCCAGCCACGATAACCGCCGCGCCCGCGCTGATGCTCGGCGAGCACCGCCTCGAGGTGCCCGTCGTGCTCGCACCGATGGCGGGCATCACCAACATGGCGTACCGGCTGCTGTGCCGCGAGTTCGGCGCCGGTCTCTACGTCACCGAGATGATCACGAGCCGCGCACTCGTCGAGCGCCGTCCCGAGACGTTCCGGCTGATCCGGCACCATCCCACGGAGTCGTACCGCTCGATCCAGCTCTACACGACCGATCCGGTGACGGTTCGGGATGCCGTGCGCCTGCTCGTCGACGAGGGCCTGGCCGACCACATCGACCTCAACTTCGGCTGCCCGGCACCCAAGGTCACCCGCAAGGGCGGCGGCAGCGCACTGCCGTGGAAGCTCGGGCTGTTCCGCGAGATCGTGCACGAGGCGGTCGCCGCGGCGGGGGTGCTTCCGGTGACGGTGAAGATGCGCAAAGGCATCGATGACGACCACCTCACCTACCTCGATGCCGGCCGGATCGCCGAGGACGAGGGCGCGAAGTGGGTGGCCCTGCACGGCCGCACGACGGCGGACATGTACTCGGGGCGGGCCGACTGGTCGGCGATCGCGCGGCTCAAGGACGCCCTCTCGATCCCCGTCCTCGGCAACGGCGACATCTGGTCTGCCGACGACGCGCTGCGGATGATGGCCGAGACCGGCGCCGACGGCGTCGTCGTGGGACGAGGCTGCCTCGGCCGCCCGTGGCTGTTCGGCGACCTCGCACTTGCGATGAGGGGCGAGTGGACGCGCGATGCGGGCTACCAGCCCGACCTCGGCGTCGTCGCGCGCGCGTTCCGACGTCATGCCGAACTGCTCGGCGACTTCTACGAAGACGAGCTGCGCGGCTGCCGCGACATCCGCAAGCATGTCGCCTGGTATTTCAAGGGCTACCCGGTCGGCGGCGAGGTGCGTGCGGCACTGGCCACCGCCTCGACGCTCGAGGAGATCGACGGATTGCTCGCCGAGCTCGACTGGTCGACTCCGTACCCCGGCGTCGACGCCGAGGGCCAGCGCGGTCGCGCCGGCGGGCCGCGCGTGCCGTCGCTGCCGGACCGGTGGCTCGACAGCCGCGAGCTCGACGAGGCCGCGCGCGCCGACATCGCCGCCGCGGAGGAGCACAACAGCGGTGGATGACGCGTACACCGCGTTCGACCGCGAGCGCTGGCTTCCCGAGGAGCACTCGAACCGGCGCAGCGACTTCGCCCGGGACCGGGCCAGGATCTTCCACTCCAGCGCCCTGCGGCGCCTCGCGGCGAAGACCCAGGTGCTCTCGCCGACCCTCGGCCTCGACTTCGCCCGCAACCGGCTCACGCACTCGCTCGAGGTCGCGCAGATCGGCCGGGAGCTCGCCCAGCAGCTCTCGCTCGACCCCGACGTCGTCGACACGGCGTGCCTCGCGCACGACCTCGGGCATCCGCCGTTCGGTCACAACGGCGAGCGGGCTCTCAACGACTGGTCGGCGGACATCGGCGGTTTCGAGGGCAACGCGCAGACGCTGCGCGTGCTCACCCGGCTCGAGCCGAAGGTGTTCGGCGTCGACGGGCGGCCCTACGGGCTCAATCTCACCCGCGCCAGCCTCGATGCGAGCTGCAAGTATCCGTGGTCTGCCGCGTGGGCCGTTCTGGATCCGAGCGGTCGTGCCAAGTTCGGGTTCTATGAGGACGACACCGCCGCTTTCGACTGGCTGCGGCAGGGCGCTCCCGAGCAGGTGCGCTGCATCGAGGCGCAGGTCATGGATCTCGCCGACGACATCGCGTATTCGGTGCACGACTACGAGGACGCCGTCGTCGGCGGATTCATCGACGTCTCAGCCTTCACCTCGTCGAGATCCGACGCCGACCTCGTCGACACGATGGCCGCCTGGTCGGGCGACGAGTTCGCCCGGGAAGAGCTCGCCGAGGCGTACACCCGGCTGCGCGCGCTCGACGCCTGGGTGACCGCCTGGGACGGCTCCCGCCTCGCCCAGGCGCGGCTCAAGGACCTCACCAGCCAGCTCATCGGCCGGTTCGTGCGCGTTGCCACGAGTGCCACGCTCGAGGCGCACCCGGTCGTGCTGCTCGCCCGGTTCGGAGCATCCGTCGTCGTGCCGCGCGAGATCGCGGCGGAGATCGCCGCGCTGAAAGGCATCACCGCGGCGCACATCATGGCGAACAACGAGCGCCAGCCGGTGTACCAGCGACAGCGGGAGCTGCTCATCGGCCTCGCCGACGCGCTGCTCGCGGCCGGCCCTGTTGGACTCGACGCGGGATCCGCGGGCGACTGGGCCGCGGCGCCCGATGACGCGGCCCGCAAGCGCGTCGTCGTCGACCAGGTCGCTTCGCTCACGGATCAGGCAGCGATCGCCTGGTTCGAGCGCAGCGTTCCGCAATAATCGAGCCATGCCCGGCCGCATCCGACACTCCGACATCGAGGAGGTCAAGGCCCGGACCAACATCGCCGACGTCGTGGGCGAGTACGTGCAGCTCAAGCCGGCGGGCATCGGGTCGCTCAAAGGGCTCTGCCCCTTCCACGACGAGCGCAGCCCGAGCTTCCACGTGCGCCCCCAGCTCGGCTACTACCACTGCTTCGGCTGCGGCGAGTCGGGCGACGTCTACTCGTTCCTCCAGGCGCTGGACCACGTGACCTTCGCCGAGGCGGTCGAGAAGCTCGCCGCCCGCGTCGGCTACGTCCTCACCTACGAGGACGGTGGCGCGCAGGATGACGCGGAGCGCGGCCAGCGCACCCGGCTCCTGGCCGCGAACAAGGCGGCCGAGGAGTTCTTCGTGCAGCGGCTCACCCTGCCCGACGCCGAGCCCGGCCGCAGGTTCCTCGGCGAGCGCGGCTTCGACGCTGCGGCCGCCTCGCGCTTCGGCGTCGGCTATGCGCCGAAGGCCTGGGACGAGCTGACGAACCACCTGCGCGCGAAGGGGTTCACGCCCGAGGTTCTCGCCGCCGCCGGCCTCGTCAGCCAGGGCGACCGGGGGATCTACGATCGCTTCCGCGGCCGGGTCGTCTGGCCGATCCGCGACGTCACCGGCCAGACGCTCGGATTCGGAGCGCGTCGGCTCTTCGACGACGACCAGGGCCCCAAGTACCTCAACACCCCCGAGACGGCGGTGTACCACAAGGCTCAGGTGCTCTACGGGCTGGACCTCGCCAAGCGCGACATCGGGCGCGGCCACCAGGTCGTCGTCGTCGAGGGGTACACCGACGTCATGGCGTGCCATCTCGCCGGCATCACGACGGCTGTCGCGACCTGCGGCACCGCGTTCGGCGCCGACCATGTGCGGATGCTGCGGCGGATGCTCGGCGACGAGGAGGCATCCAGCCAGGTCGTCTTCACCTTCGACCCCGATGCGGCGGGCCAGAAGGCCGCCGAGCGCTCCTGGGACGTCATCCAGGAGACGAGGATCGGTGCGCAGACCTACGTCGCCGTCGGCCCGGACGGGCTCGACCCGTGCGATTTGAGACTCGCGCAGGGCGACGCTGCGATCGTTCGGATGATCGACGAGAAGCGGCCGATGTTCGAGTTCATCCTGCGCCAGACGGTCGCGCGGTTCGACCTCTCGACGCTCGAGGGCCGCATCGGTGCGCTCCGGGCCGCGGCGCCGGTCATCGCCGAGCTCAAGGACACCGCGCTGCGCCCCGGCTACACGCGCGAACTCGCCCGGATGACGGGCGCGGAGTTGACCGAGGCCGAGCACGCGGTGACGGCGGCAGGCCGTCAGAGGAGAGATAGCGCCGATCCGGCGCACCGGCGCCCACTCGGTGGCGCCGAAACCTCAGGACTGTCGAGAGAAGGCGGTTCGCCCCCGCCCGCAGCGGGCGGGGAAACCCCCGCCATCCGGGCATCAAATCCCGCAGGCCTGTTCGCGCTCGCCACCGACCCCGTGACCCGGCTCGAGCGGGACGCTCTCATGGGGATCCTGCAGCAGCCCGAACTGGTCGGCCGCGACCTGGCCGGGCAGGCGGCCGAGGCGCGGTTCGCGAACCAGTCGCTGCAGGTGGTCCGCGATGCGATCGCTGCGAATCTCGACAGCTATGCGGAATCCGGCTGGTTCGCGAAGGTGCTCGCCGATGTGCCGGCTCCGCTCGCCGGCCTCGTCCAGGAGCTCGCCGTCGCGCCCCTTCCGGTGCGCGACGAAGCGCAGCTCGCCGGCTTCGTCCGGGGCGCCGTCGCCGCGCTCGTCGAGAAAGACCTTCTCGGGCGCAAGGCGGAGCTCCAGGGCCGACTGCAGCGCAGCGACCCGGTCGACGTCGATGGCCGGGCGACCCTCCAGCGGGCAATGGCCGACATCGAGCAGCAGCGGCGCGCGGTCCGCGGCGAATAGCGATTCGCGCGTGACGTGGTGGGTCCGCGGTTATGCCGCGGAAATACTGTTGTGGTTAGCTAGCAACCACCCTTGAGGCCGCGCAGTCGCGGCCGGAGGGCCCTGCACCCATCACAGAAAGAGATTTCAGCGGCATGACTTCCTTCACGAAGCGCCGGGCTGGTTTGATCGCCCTGGCCGCCACCGCGGTCGCGGGATCGCTCGTCCTGGCGGGCTGCTCCGGCAGCAGCCCCAGCACCGGATCGACCGGCGGCGCGACCATCACGCTGGGCACCACCGACTCCATCGTCGCGCTCGACCCGGCCGGTTCCTATGACAACGGCTCGTTCGCCGTGCAGACCCAGGTCTTCGGCTTCCTCTTCGACACGCCGTACAACAGCCCGGACGTCAAGCCCTCGCTCGCGGAGAGCGGATCGTTCATCAATCCGACGACGTTCGAGGTGAAGCTCAAGCCGAATCTCACCTTCGCCAACGGCGACCCGCTGAATGCCGCTTCGGTGAAGTTCACCTTCGACCGGCAGCAGGCCATCGGCGCTTCCGGCGCCGACGGCGGCAATGGCCCGAGCTCGCTCCTCGCGAACCTCGACAAGACGACCGTTGTCGACGACACCACCGTCGACTTCCATCTCAAGGTCGCCAACGACCAGACGTTCGAGCAGGTGCTCTCGAGTCCTGTCGGCCCGATCGTCGATCAGAAGGTCTTCAGCCCCACCGCGCTGACCACGGATGACGCGATCGTCGCCGCGAATGCCTTCGAGGGCCAGTACACGATCAAGAGCTACAAGGTGAACCAGCTCGTCGACTACGTCAAGAACGCGGGCTACGTCGGCGTCCTGCCGCCTGCCGCCAACGCCGAGGTCGTCGTCAAGTACTACAAGAACTCCTCCAACCTGAAGCTCGACGTCGAGAGCGGCAACATCGATGCGGCCTACCGCAGCCTTTCGGCGCAGGACATCGCCGACCTCAAGACGGCGACCGACAAGGTCACGGTCACCACGGGCCCCGGCGGCGAGATCCGCTACCTCGTCTTCAACTTCAAGACCCAGCCGTTCGGCACCGGAACCTCGACGCCCGACCCGGCCAAGGCACTTGCCGTGCGCCAGGCCGTCGCCGATGTCATCAACCGCCAGGCGCTGAGCGACCTCTACAAGGGCACCTACACGCCGCTCTACTCCTACGTCCCGAACGGCCTCACCGGGGCCAACACGGCGCTGAAGAGCCTCTACGGCGACGGCAACGGCGGACCCTCGCTCGACAAGGCGAAGGCCGTGCTGACCGCGGCGGGGATCACCTCGCCGGTCGCGCTCGACATCACCTACAACAGCGACCACTACGGTCCGCAGTCGGGTGACGAGTACGGTCTCCTCAAATCGCAGCTCGAGGCGAGCGGGCTCTTCACCGTGAACCTCAACGGCGTCGAGAACGTGACGTTCTCGAAGCAGGCCCCGAACGACGGCTACCCGCTGTTCCAGCGCGGCTGGTTCCCGGACTACTCGGACGCCGACAACTACCTGGCCCCGTTCTTCCCGCAGGGCGGCTTCCTCCACAACCACTACGACAACCCGGCTGTGGACAAGCTCATCTCGCAGGAGACCGGCGAGACCGACGCGGCCAAGCGCGCCGCCGAGATCGGGCAGATCCAGGACCTCGTGGCCAAGGATCTCGACACGATCCCGCTGCTGCAGGGTGCGCAGGTCATCGTCACCGGCAAGTCGGTCACCGGCGCGGTCCTCGACGCCTCGTTCAAGTTCCGCTACGCGACGCTGACCAAGTAGCAGCCCGTTCAATCGGCAGGGCGGTCGGCTTCGGTCGGCCGCCCTCCTCCTCGTCCAGGAAGGCCTCGATGGCAGAGAAGACGCATGCTGCGAGCGGCGGGCTGATCCGCTACCTCGTCGTGCGGTTCCTGCTCATCTTCCCGACGATCTTCATCCTGGTCACCCTGGTCTTCTTCCTCATGCGCGTCACCGGCGACCCCATCACGGCGTCGCAGGGCGGGCGCCTTCCGCCGGACGAGCTCGCACAGCGCATCCACACCGCGGGCTACGACCAGCCGATCATCGTCCAGTACGCCCAGTACCTCGGGCAGCTCCTGCGCGGTGACTTCGGCACGACGTACAGCGATCATCAACCGATCACGACGGTTCTCACGACCTACGGCACGGCGACCCTCGAGCTCGCGGTCTACGCACTCGTCGTGGCCTTCATCGTCGGCATCCCGCTCGGCATGCTCGCGGCGTTCATCCGCGACCGCTGGGGGGACGCAGTCCTTCGCGTCCTGGCGATCCTCTTCTATGCGACGCCGATCTTCTTCTCGGGGCTGCTTCTCAAACTCGTCTTCTCGATCTGGCTGCACGTGCTGCCGGTCGCAGGCCGTGCGTCGACGACCGTCGAGCTCAAGATGCAGGAGTTGAGCAATCCCACCGGAATCTACTTCATCGACGCGCTGCGCACCGGCGACCCGGCGGCGCTTCCCGATGTGCTGCAGCATGCGATTCTGCCTGCCGTCACCCTCGGCCTGCTCACGGCCGGCATCTTCCTCAGGCTGGTGCGCACCAACGTCATCGGCACCCTCAACACCGGGTACATCGACGCGGCGCGCTCGCGCGGGGTCGGCGAGTACCGCCTCGTGACCAGGCACGCCTTCCGTCCCGCTCTCATCCCGATCATCACCGTGATCGGATTGCAGATCGCGATGCTGCTCGGAGGGGCGGTGCTCACCGAGACGACCTTCGAGTGGAACGGTCTCGGCTACCAGCTCAACCACTACCTGCAGGCGCGCGACTTCGTCGCGGTGCAGGGGATCGTCGCCCTTCTCGCGGTGATCGTGGCCGTGGTGAACTTCATCGTCGACATCATCGCGGCGCTCATCGACCCGAGGGTGAGGTACTGAGATGACCGCAGTGCCCGCGAAGCCGCGCGGAACGTGGCTGGCGAAGGTCCCGGTCCTGCGCGAGTTGCGCCAGAGCGTCGGCGTCCAGCGCTTCATGCTGCTCGTCGGCGTGATCATCACGCTCGTCTACATCCTCGTCGCGCTGCTGGCGCCGGTGATCGCGCCCTATCGCTTCAACCAGCTGCAGGATGCCTCGGGCACGTTCCCGGGCTCGGCGGCGCCCTCGGCCACGCACCTCTGGGGTACGACCATCGCCGGCTACGACGTGCTCAGCCGCACCCTATACGCCTCGCAGACCGCCCTGATGGCCATTGTTGCGGCCGTCATCATCTCGCTCATCATCGGCGTGCTCCTCGGGCTGTTCTCGGGCTACTTCGGCGGGCCCCTCGACCGCATCCTCGTCGTCGTCTGCGACGCGATCTACGCGTTCCCGTCGCTGCTGCTGGCGATCGTCATCTCGATCATGCTCAGCCGCGGGCAGTCGAGCCTCTGGTCGGGCATCATGGCCGCGGCGCTGTCGATCTCGGTGGTGTATGTGCCTCAGTACTTCCGGGTGGTGCGCTCGGAGGTCGTCCGGATCAAAGCGGAGGCGTACGTCGAATCGGCGAAGGTCATCGGCGCCGGCAATGGCCGGGTGCTCTTCGTCCACGTGCTGCGCAATTCGGTGCGCACGCTGCCGCTCATCATCACGCTCAACGCCGTCGACGCGTTCGAGACGCTTGCGGGGCTCGGATTCCTCGGGCTCGGCATCGAGCCGTCGAGCGCCGCCGAGTGGGGCTACGACCTGCAGAAGGCCGTCTCGGACGTCACCGCCGGCATCTGGTGGACGGCCCTGTTCCCCGGCCTGGCGATCGTCCTCCTCGCGCTCGGGATCTCGCTCCTCGGCGAAGGCCTCAACGACCTCGCCGATCCGCGGCTGCGCCGCCGCTCGGCCGAGGCGAACGAAGCCGCACTGGAGCTCGAGGCATGAGCGACGTCGTCAAGATCGAGGACCTCGTGGTGCGCTTCGCCACCGACGAGGGCAGCGTGCTCGCCGTCGACGGCGTCAGCCTCGCGGTCGGGGAGCGCGAGGTGCTCGCGATCGTCGGCGAGTCGGGGTCGGGCAAGACAGTGACCGCGCGCGCTATCCTCGGCCTGCTCCCCGAGACTGCGACGACGAGGGGTGCCGTCGTGCTGCGCGGGCGGGACTCGTCCGACGGCGTCGATGTCCTCTCGCTGTCTCCCGGCCAGCTGCGTCAGGTGCGCGGCCGGGATGCGGCGATGGTCTTCCAGGAGCCGTCCGCCGTGCTCAATCCCGTCTACCCGATCTGGTGGCAGATCGCCGAGGGACTGCGCGCCCACGGCCGGCTGAGCCGCGCCGACGCCCGGGCGCGCGCCGTCGAGATGCTCGAGCTCGTCGGCATCCCCGATCCGACGCACCGCATCGACCACTTCCCGCACGAGTTCTCCGGCGGGCAGAAGCAGCGCATCGTCATCGCGATGGCGCTGGCACTCAACCCGGGCCTCATCATCGCCGATGAGCCGACGACCGCCCTCGACGTGACGGTGCAGGCCGAGATCCTCGATCTGCTGCGCCGTCTCCGGGATGACTTCGGCAGCGCGATCGTGCTCATCACTCACAACATGGGCGTCGTCGCCGATCTCGCCGACCGTGTCGCGGTCATGTATCAGGGTCGGGTCGTCGAGCAGGCGCCGGTGCGACAGCTCTTCGCGGCCCCGCAGGACGCCTACACGCAGCGTCTGCTGGCCGCGGTGCCTCGCGTCGGCGCGGGCCACTCGCAGCGGGACACGCCGGAGCCGGCGACGGCGAACGTGGTCGAGGCGAAGCGCCTCGTCATCCAGTACCCGGCCAGGTTCGGGAGCGGCGGTTTCACGGCGGTGCGCGGCGTCGACTTCCACATCCATGCCGGCGAGGTCCTGGGTCTGGTGGGGGAGTCGGGCTCGGGCAAGACGACGATCGGGCGCGCGATCGCCGGCCTCACGCCGGTGACCGGCGGCTCCCTCGACGTGCTCGGGTTCGAGATGAACGGCGTCCGTGAGAGGCGCTTCCGGGCGGTTCGCGGCGACATCGGGTTCGTCTTCCAGGACCCGGGCACGAGCTTCAACCCGCTGCTCACCATCGCCGAGTGCGTCGCCGAGCCGCTCATCGTCCACGGCCGCGCTCGAACCGCTCGCGACGCCCGCGCTCGCGTCGACGAACTGCTGGATGCCGTGCAGCTGCCGACCGCGTATGGCGAGCGGTTCCCCCACGAGCTTTCCGGCGGCCAACGCCAGCGTGTCTCGTTCGCCCGCGCGCTGGCTCTCTCGCCGTCGCTCGTCGTCCTCGACGAGCCGACCTCGGCGTTGGACGTCTCGGTGCAGGCGCGGGTGCTCGAGCTTTTCGGCGAGCTTCAGCGGCAGTTCGGGTTCGCTGCGCTGTTCATCAGCCACGACCTTGCCGTCGTCGACCAGCTCGCGACGCGCATCGCGGTGATGAGGAACGGCGAGATCATCGAGACCGGTCCGAACTCCCAGGTGCTCGGCAGCCCGCAGCACGCGTACACGCGCCGGCTGCTCGCCTCGCTGCCTGTGCCGGACCCGGACGCGCAGGCCGAACGGCGCGACGCCCTGCGCGCGCTCGGCGACTAGGGTCGAGCCGTGGCAGAGAGAGCGCCGATCGAGGTCAGTGATCTCAGCGCCGACTACGCCACGCGCTCTGGCGTCGTGCACGCGCTGCGCGGCGTCTCGCTGACGGTGGGGCCGGGGGAGATTCTCGGCATCCTCGGCGAGAGCGGCGGCGGCAAGACGACGCTCGCCCGGGTGCTGGCCGGCGCCCTGCGCCAGAAGGGGCCGGGCGGCTGGGATCTTCGGGTGACCGGCGGCGAGGCGGCCGTACGCGGCGTTCCGCTGCGGCGCCTCAGCCGGCGCGGGCGGCGCGCCCTCGACTTCTCGGTCGGCTTTCTGCGGCAGGACGCCGCGACACGGCTCACGCGCACCCGCACGGTCGCCGATCTCATCCTCGAACCGGTCTACGCGCGGTCACGACCGCTCGCCCGAGCGGCCGGGGATGACCGGGTAGGGCGGCTCCTCATCGCCGTCGGTCTGCCGCTGGAGGCGGCCTGGCAGTACCCCTACGAGCTCAGCGCCGGCCAGCAGCAGCGGGTCGCGATCGCGCGTTCTCTGGTCCTCGGGCCGAACGTGCTCATCGCCGACGAGCCGACCGCGGGCGTCGACGCGACCGTGCGGGATGCCGTGCTCGGCGTCATCCGCGAGCTTCAGCGCGACCCCGGGTTCGCCGCCCTGCTCGTGACGCACGACCTCGGCGTGCTCCGGGCGCTGGAGGCCAACGTCGCTGTGCTGCACGAGGGCGAGATCGTCGGGTACGGGGGAGTGGACGAGGTGTTCGCGTCGCCCGCGCACCCCTTCGTCGCTCGGCTGAAGGAGGCGCTCGATCTGGTGGAGCTCCCCGACTTGGACTCGAACCAAGAACCTGCCGGTTAACAGCCGGCTGCTCTGCCAATTGAGCTATCGAGGAATGCGCTGCCTGGACTTCGGCGGCAGAAGCCACTCTAGCAAATCTGTCCGGCGCGCCTCGCGTCGAGGTCAGTGCGCGAATTGCGCCATGTCAGGCTCCGGCGGCTGAAACCTGTACGTGGCGCAATTCGCGGCTAGCCTTCGAGCCTGTCCATTCCCGGCAGCCAGGAGCGCCCCGGCTTTCCCCAGCCGCGCTTCCGGGCGACCTTCGCGGCATCCGCGTCGTAGGGCGGGTAGAGCCGGTCGATGTAGAGCGTGCCGTCGAGGTGGTCGTACTCGTGCTGGAAGATGCGGGCCAGCCAGCCCTTCGCCCGGATCTCGAACGGTTCGCCGTCGAGGTCGACGGCCGCGAGGATCGCCTGGTCGGCGCGCTTGAGGGGGAAGCGCTCCCCGGGGAAGCTCAGGCATCCCTCCTGCTCGGCCTCCTCGTCGGGCTCCTCGGCGAGGACCGGCGACAGCCACAGCACGGGGTTGATCGCGACGCCGCGATACTCGGCAGCTTCGTCGTCGCTCCAGCCGTAGACGAACAGCCGCTGGGCGACGCCGACCTGCGGTGCTGCGAGGCCGACGCCGGGTGCAGCGTCCATCGTCTCGAACATGTCGGCGACGAGCGTGCGGAGCTTGTCGTCGAAGACGGTGACCGGTGCCGCGGGGGTGTGGAGGACGGTCTCGCCCCAGATCCTGATGGGTAGCACGGCCATTCGTCCAGAATATCGGGGGAGCATCGGGTACTTTTGCGAGGTGGGCGGCAGTCTGAGCAGCGTGGCGCAGGGACTCGCCCTCGACCCCAAACAGTTCATCGGCATCCCCATCGCGCTCGCGGGCGCGATTCTGCTTGCGCTCGGCACCCAGTTCCAGAGCCGTGGCGTCACCAAGGTCGGCACCGAGACCGGCGAGCTGGTGGCCGCCGCCGGCGGGCTCGGCATGCGCCATCTCGGAATGCTGCTCAAGCGCCCCACCTGGATCGCCGGTACCGCCCTCATCGGCATCGCCATCGTGCTGCAGCTCACGAGCCTCGCCTTCGCCCCGCTCATGGTCGTGCAGCCCATCGGCGCCTTCGGCCTCGTCGTCACGGCCGTGCTCAACTCGTGGCTGTCGCAGACCAAGCTCAACACGCCGACCATCACGGCCATCTGCCTCTGCGTCGGCGGGGTCGGCGTCTTCGTCATCATCGCCGCCTTCACCTCGCGCGACGTCGGCGTCACCGAGAGCGCGCTGGTGCAGGTGCTCGCCGTCCTCGGCTGGGTGCTCGCGGCGTGCATCGTGGGGTTCGTGCTGCTGCGCAAGCGCCTGCGCGCCCTCGTCTACGTCATCGGCGCGGGCGTCCTCTACGGCTTCGTCGCGACGCTCGCAAAGGTCGTCATCTCACGCACCGAGCAGGGTGCGTTCGGCTTCCTCACCGCGATCTGCATCCTCGCGCTGCTCGTCGCGGTCGCGCTCGGCGCGTACTTCGTGCAGAACGCCTACGCCTCGGGCCCGCCCGACCTCGTCATGGCGGGGCTCACCGTCATCGACCCGATGGTCGCGGTGACCATCGGCATCGTCATCCTCAACGAGGCGGCCGTCGCGCAGGGCTGGACCACCGCCCTCTTCGTCGTGACGGGGCTCGTGGCGATCGTGGGAGTGCTCGTCCTCGCGCGCTACCACCCCCAGGCGCGCGTCGAACACTGATCGCCCGAATCGCGCTTCTAGACTGAGGCGTCCCCGACGGAAGGTAGACGATTTGCCGGACCCGGCCACCGACGAGCGGCTCACGATCCTGCTCGGCTGTGACACCTTCGCCCCGGACGTCAACGGCGCGGCCAAGTTTGCCGAGCGACTCGCCGAGGGTCTCATCGAGCGCGGCCATCGCGTCGTGGTCGTCGCACCGTCCGATACGGGTGTTCCCCACGAGGGCGTCGAGACGCATGCTGGGCATGCCGTTTTCGTCTATCGGCTGCGCTCGCACCGCTGGCCCCTGCACGAGTGGGTGCGCTTCATCTTCCCGGGGGCTGCGCGCCGCGGCGTCGCGCGCATTCTCGACGATGTGAAGCCGGATGCCGTGCACTTCCAGTCGCACTTCATCGTCGGCCGCGCGCTCTCGGTCGAGGCGCGCAGCCGCGGCATCCGCCTCATCGCGACGAATCACACCATGCCCGAGAACATGCTGGAGTTCACCGGCGTGCCACGGTTCGCGTGGCCGGTTCTGCTCAAGTGGGCGTGGCGCGACGAGGGGAAGGTGCTCGGCAGGGCCGAGGCGGTGACGACGCCGACGCGCCGCGCGGCCGAGTTCCTCGAGGAGCACACGCCGATCCGCGATGTGCACGCGATCTCGTGCGGCATCCACACCACCGACTACACGCCGTCGTTCCAGGGGGCCCGCAATACGGTCCTCTTCGTCGGCCGTCTCGCGCATGAGAAGTGCATCGACGTGCTGGTGAGGGCGTTCGCGCTGCTGCCGGAGTCGCTCGGCGCGAGGCTCGAGATCGTCGGCAAGGGCGAGCAGCGCGCCGAACTCGAGAAGCTCGTGGCGTCGCTCGGCCTCAGCGATCGGGTCGCGTTCGCGGGCTACGTCTCCGACGCCGATCTGCCGGCCCGTTACACCGCGGCGAGTGTTCTGGCCATGCCGTCGATCGCGGAGCTGCAGTCCATCGTGACGATGGAGGCGATGGCATCCGGGCTTCCCGTCGTCGCGGCCGACGCGATGGCGCTGCCCCATCTCGTTCACGATGGCGAGAACGGCTACCTCTTCCGCCCCGGCGACGTCGTCGATCTCGCCGCCAAGCTGGAGCGTGTGCTGACGCTGCCGGAGGCCGAGTTCGACGCGATGAAGCACGCGAGCCTCCGAATCGTGCAGTCGCACGACATCGAGCGCACCGTGTCGACGTTCGAGGCTCTGTATCGTGGGATGCCGGTGACGGACCCGGTGACAGAGTGACCGGTCCCATCGCCGAGGGGCGGTAGCTCAGCCGGTTAGAGCAGAGGACTCATAATCCTTGGGTCGCGGGTTCAAGTCCCGCCCGCCCTACGGAAGTCGCCCGGAATCCCTGGGGTTTCGCGACTTTTTGCAGGGGTCGGATTTGATGAATCCATCGCAATCCCATCGGAATGGGGTCGCTCTCGCTGTTCCTGTTCGCGTCGTTCTGGGTCGGTTTCCGGTTTTCTCCGGCCCCGTCGGAACGTCTTCCGCACCTATCCGGTATGGAAGACAACTCGAACCGGATGGGACTGGCCCCGCTGCTCGGGGCCGCAGAGCTGGCGCGCTACCTCGGCGTGCCGGTGCAGACGATCTACGACTGGCGTGTGAACGGGCGCGGCCCCAGGGCCTACCGTGTCGGCAAGCATCTGAGATTCAGCGCGGCGGACGTGAACGCCTGGCTGGAAGCCCGCCACGAGCGCGGAGCGTCGGAGACCGGGCGGAAATGCCGGCACCGCTAAGCCTCGATCCACCGACCCGGCGGGGGGCGTGCGTCTGATTTCCATTTGAGTGGTGCGCCTCGTTTTGGGCAGGGCTGGTCGTTGGGCCTTTCTGCCCGCGTGTTCCACTGAGGTGTTCCTGCTCGTGCCGGGTTGGCTGGTC
>NZ_DAIEII010000018.1:0-10421 GCF_027352875.1 Gryllotalpicola sp. | reverse complement strand
CTCGACCGACCACGCCATCACCGCGACGATCCCGGTCTTCCCGCACGACCCCGCCCTGCAGACCGCGAAGATCGTCGTCGACGCGAGCGCCGAGGTCACCTGGACGCTGCACTTCGCACCGATGAGCTCCCTGCCGCTGCTTCCGGCATCCGGAACCGGCATCGGCACCTACCGCTACGAGGGACCGGGCTCCTTCCTCGCGACGAACGCGGGCAGCCTCAGCCAGGCGTTCCGCATCGAGCAGTACCACGCTGCGGCCGACGGCACCGTCGTCCGCGACCAGCTCGCGGCCTCGACCGAGACGGATGGCAGCTTCGTCGACGTCGTGTCCGCGTACGCCGGGCCGTCGCTCATCACCGTCACGTCGTCCGCGGCGTGGACGATGATCGCGCGCTGACCGGCACCACGGGGAGGGGCGGGCACTGGGGGTGCCCGCCCCTCCTCGCCATGCCGCGGAGAACAAGCGCCCTGAGCCGTCGGGTCGTGACGAACACCCCGCCGAGCGCGATGAGCGTCGCCGCGGGCGGCGCGGCAGCCCTCACCACCCTGTCGCCGAGGTGGCGAGCTCCGCTCCGGCCGCGGTCAACTCGGCGAGCGCAGCCCGGCTGGACTCGGGCGCGACGCCCGCGACGAGGTCGGTGAGCACGCGCACCCGTTCGCCGTCGCCGAGGGCGTCGAGCGCCGAGGCGCGCACGCAGTGGTCCGTGGCGATGCCGACGATGTCGAGGTCTGTGACGCCGTGGGCCTGCAGCACGTCGGCGATCGTCTTGCCCTGCTCGTCGGCGCCCTCGAAGGCCGAGTACGCCGGCTTGCCCTGACCCTTGAGGATGTGCACGTCGATCGCGGATGCGTCGAGCGCCGGGTGATAGTCGGCGCCGGGCGTGCCTGCGACGCAGTGCACCGGCCAGGTGTCGACGAAGTCGGGACGGGCGGCGAAGTGGCCGCCGTTGTCGTCGGTCGCGTCGTGCCAGTCGCGCGAGGCGATGACGAGGGCGTAGTCCGTGCCGTGATCGTGCAGCAGCGTCGTCACGCCCGCGGCGACGGCGGAGCCGCCGTCGACCCCGAGCGCACCGCCCTCGGTGAAGTCGTTCTGGACATCGACGATGAGGAGGGCGCGGGACATGGCGGCTGCGATCAGTACTTCGCGATGTTGAGACCGCAGCTGTAGAAGCCCGCGGCGAGGTTGTCGAGCGCCGCGCGGGCGGCGTTCGGGTCGGTCTTCTCGGCGAAGATCGCGAACGACAGCACCGAGCCGTCCTTGGCGTGGATGATGCCGGCGATGGTCGCGGCATTGCTCAGCGTGCCGGTCTTGGCGTTGACCTGGCCGCGCGCGACGGCGGCCTGCCCGGTGAACCGGCTTGCGAGCGTCCCGGTGCGACCGGCGATGGGGAGCGCGTCGTAAATCGTCTTGAGGTCCTCGTCGCCGGAGTTGATCTTGACGAGGTATCGGGTGAGGAACGCCGGCGGGACGGCATCCGCCGAGCTGAGGCCCGAGCCGTCGAAGATGCTCAGCGCGGTCGGGTCGAGGCCGTAGGCCTGCATCGCCTGCTTCATCGCGGTGTCCTCGTCGGCGAAGGTGTTGCCGACGCCCTCCTTGATGGCGACGAGGCGGGCGAGGTACTCCATGACCGTGTTGTCCGAGTAGAGGAGCGCCTCGTGGACGAGCGTCGCGACGGGCGGCGAGAGCACCGAGCCGAGGACGGCGGCACCGTCGACGTGCGCGGTCGCGGGGGGGTCGACGGCGATCGACGTCGGCGCCTGGCCGAGCGCGGCGGCGAGCGCGGTCGCGAACGCCTGGCCGGCGGCCTGGATGGCACCGGGGCCGTCGTGGAGGCGCTTCGAGCTCAGCGCGGTGGGCGTGGCGCGGTCGCCGTCGACCTCGAGGGCGACGATGTCGGGGGTCGAGCCGTCGTTCGCGTCGTGCTCGGCGGCGCGGTCCCAGGTGTCGAGCCACGTGGAGCCGGCGAACAGGGTTGCGTCCGGTGTGATGTGTGCGAGCGCAACGCCCGGGAAGTTCGCCGTCCAGTACTGGGCGGTCTGCTGCGCGAGGTCGACGACGCTCGCGGCGCCGGGGAAGTAGGTGCCGCCTCCCGCGGTGAGGACGGGGTCGCCGCCGCCGACGAGGATCACGCCGCTCGGGTCGGCAGGGTTGGCCGTGACCTGCGTCTCGATCTGGTAGTTCGGGCCGAGAGCGCGCAGCGCCGCCCCCGCCGTGATGAGCTTCATGACGCTCGCGGGCGCGGCCGCGATGCTCCCGTTGACGGAGTAGATCGACTGGCCGGTGTCGGCATCGACGACGGATGCCGCGACCGCGCCGAGCGCGGGGTCGTTTTTGAGCTTCGCCACCGAGCACGTCGGGAAGGCCACGGGCGTGGGGATGTCGCTCGGCACGGCGCGCACCGTGGCCGTGGGCGTCGGAGTCGACGTCGTCGTCACCGGTGCTCTGGCGATGACCCGGGGGGCGCCGACGGCCGCACCGACGCCGAAGGCGACTCCGCCGACGAGGATGATCGCGGCGGCGAGCGCCGCACCGAGCCACGCCCGCGGGTGCCTGCGGAACGCCGCCATCGGACCGGTGCCACTCACCCTGGCAGCCTACCTGGCACGGCGGCGAGGAGACGGGACGGCCCCGGTCCGGGTCGGCGCCGAATCGCCGAATCGCCGACTACGGCGATGCCGCTGGTGAGAGCGTCGATGTCACCAAGGGAAGGGAGAGATACGCGATGTCGACCTCGGCCGTGGGAGCGCGATCCCGTCTTCGGCGGCGGCGGAGCACGCCAGCGTCGAGGCGCACGTCGAGTCCGTCGCGGAGCCCCGAGACAGGATTGAACTGTCGACCCCTTCATTACGAGTGAAGTGCTCTACCACTGAGCTATCGGGGCGCGGCCGAACGGCCAGAGCGAGTCTAATCGAGAGCCATCCGCCCCGGAAAATCAGACCGCGGATCACCGCCGCAGGCCCGCTCAGGCGTGAACGGCGAGCACCGTCTTGAGGTTGCTGAACGATTCCCGCATGCTCTCGCCGAGATCGCCCTTGCCGCCGAGCTCCGCCCAGCATGACCAGGCGTGCCGGGTTCCGGCGAACGCGATGTAGGCGAGGAGCTTGGCGCGTTTCAGCGCCTCCGCGTCGACGGCGAGCGCGGGATCATCGGTGGTGAGACGCTGGGTGATGAGATCGACGACGGCGCCTTCGACCTCTTCCATTCCGGCGACGCGCAACGCGAAGAGGTGCGGATTGGCGACCATGAGCTTCTGCCGGAGCTGCGAGACCTCACGCATGTCGTCGGCCGATTTGTAGGACATCGAGTCGTAGAACAGCTCGCGGATGCCGTCGAGTATCGGCTCATCGGGCCCGGCGGAGAGGAACCGCGCCGTCTGGGCCGCGTCGGGCAGCAGCGGCCCGTGGCCGATGAGCGCGGCCTCCTTGCTCGGGAAGTAGTTGAAGAAGGTGCGCGGCGAGACGTCGGCGGCCTCGCTGATCTCGTCGACGGTGACCCCGTCGACGCCGCGCTCGAGAGACAGGGTGATCGCTGCACGCTCGATGGCAAGGCGGGTCGCATTGCGCTTGCGCTCGCGGAGACCGCGCACTTCCTCGTGCGCTGCGTCGTGCCGCACCTGCGTGGCATCGTCCGCGAAGCGCCCCTTGAGATCGCTCACAGCATCATGATAATTGCACTGCCTGCAAATTTGCAGTCAAAGCGGGGTCAACACTCCGGATCGTTCTTCGGCACCGTGCCGTCGACGAGGTAGTGGTCGACAGCGTCCGTCACGCAGGAGTTCGAACGACCGTACGCGGTGTGGCCGTTGCCGTGCCAGGTGACGAGGTGGCCGTTCTCGAGCTCCTGCGCGACGTGCTGCGCATTGGCGTACGGCGTCGCCGGGTCGCCCGTCGTGCCGAGCACGAGGATGGGCGCGGACCCCGCTGCCTTCACCGGCGCGGGCGTGCGGACCGCCGGGAACGGCCAGCCCACGCAGCCGATGTCGCCGTACGAGAAGTACGGGCCCATCACCGGGGCGATCTTCGCGAGCTTCTTCGCCTGCGCCCGCATGGCGGCGACATCCGGGTTCTGCGGGTAGTCGAGGCAGTTGATCGCGATGAACGCGATCATCTCGTTGCTCGAATAGGTGCCGTCGGTGTTGCGGTTGTTGTACTGGTCGGCGAACTCGAACGCGATGCGCGCGCTGCCCGACCAGACGTCCTCGAAGAGGTAGTCGAGGTACTGCCAGGAGCCGGAGTCGTAGAGCGGCAGGATGATCGCGGTGAGCAGCGTGTTGGCGGTGAGGATGCGGCCGTCGGAGTTCGTGATGGGACGCACGTCGGCATCCGCCAGGGTCTGCGCGATCTTCTTGTCGGCGTCGGCGACCGTACCCGTGAACGGGCATTTCGAGTCCCGCGTGAAGCACCAGTGGAGATACGCGTTGAGGTTCGACTCGAAGCCCGCCGTCTGCTGGACGGTGAGCTCATCGCCGGTGGACGCCGGGTCGATGACCCCGTCGAGCACCATCCGCCCGACGTTGCCGGGGAACCGGTCGGCGTAGAGCGAGCCGATGAGCGTGCCGTAGGAGTACCCGAGGTAGCTGAGGCGGGTGTCGCCGACCACGCTGCGGAGCATGTCGAGATCGCTCACCGTGCTCCCGGTGTCGACGTGGCCGAGCAGCGCGCCGGTGCGGGCGAGGCACGCCTGCCCGAGGCTCTTCGTCGCGGCCTCCTGGGCGGCGATCCACGCCGCCGAACCGCGCACGCCCGGCGTCGGGTCGTAGAGGTAGTGATCCATCTGCCTGTCGGAGAGGCACTTCACCGCGCTCGAGGAGCCGACACCGCGCGGGTCGAATCCGACAATGTCGAAGTGGTCCTGCAGGGTCTGGTCGGCGCCGCCGATGCTGGAGCGGACGAAGTCGACCGCACTGCCCCCCGGGCCGCCCGGGTTGACGAACAGGGTGCCCAGCTTCGTGCCCTTCGCGGGCTGCTTGATGAGGCTCAGCGTGATCGTCTTGCCATCGGCCGGAGTGGACCAGTCGAGGGGCGCCGACGCCGTCGCGCAGACGAAGCCGGCGCCGCAATCCCGCCAGCCGAGCTTCTGCCCGTAGAAGGACTCGGCTCCCGCAGGCGCCCCGGTCGTCGGAGCCGCGCCGCCGGCCGCGGCCGTCGTCGGCGCGCCCGGCACGATGCCGGAGGTCGCGCCCGTGGTCGGCGTGCCGTTCGGGGCGAACGCCGTGCAGCCGGCGAGCAGCAGCGCCGCGACAACCCCGACGAATGCGCGGATGTGACGGCTCATGCTCTCCCCCTGGTGGCGCGGCCCGGTGCGGCGGCGGGCGCGGTGCGGATTGCGGTGACGAGCATGGCCTCGAGGGCGAGCGCCGGCGCGACATTGCCCGCGATGCGAGTGCGCGCCTCGGCGATGGCATCCAGGACGGCGAGCGTTCGCTCCGGACCCGCCGCCGCGGCGATCGCGGCGAGCTGGGCGGCGCGCTCGGCGTTGACGAGCTCGAGCGCCGAGCCGAGCTGGATCATGAGGACATCGCGGTACGCCGACAGGAGGTCGATGAGGATGCGGTCGAGACCGTCGCGCAGACTGCGCGTGGCCCGGCGCTTCTGGTCCTCCTCCAGCTGGCGGATCTGACCTCGCAGCTGCAGCGGCACGGTACCGCCGGGGGCGATGCCGAGCGATCGCAGCGCGTCCTCGCGCTCGCGCTCGTCGCGCTCCTCGGCCATGGCCTTGCCGTCGTCGCCGGCGATCTCGAGCAACCTCGCCGCCGCGTTCACCGCGGCTCCGACCGTCGAGACCCCGAGCACCAGGTCGAGCACCTCGTCGCGGCGCTCGCGCGCCTCGGCGTTGGTGGCGAGCCGCCTCGCCATGCCGATATGGCTCTGCGCGTGACGAGCGGATTCCTCGGCGAGCGCCGCCGCGACGCCGTGGCGCCGCACCAGCAGCGCGGCGACATCCGCCACGGTCGGGGTCGTGAGGCGCACGGTGCGCACCCGCGACCGGATCGTCGGCAGCAGATCGGTGTCGCTCGGCGCGCAGAGCACCCACACCGTGCGCTCCGGCGGCTCTTCCAGCGCCTTGAGCAGGACGTTGGAGGTGCGCTCGGTCATGCGGTCGGCGTCCTCGACGACGAGGACGCGGTAGCGCCCCACCGATGGCGAGAACTGCGACTTGGCGACAAGCTCGCGCACCTCGTCGACGGTGATGATGACCCGGTCGGTGCTCAGGGCGGTGAGGTCGGGATGCGTGCGGGCGGCGACCTGACGTACGGTCGCGTCGTCGCCGTCCGGGTCGTCGCTGAGCAGCGCCGCCGCGAAGGCGTACGCGAGATTGGACCGGCCGGAACCGGGCGGGCCGGTGAGGAGCCAGGCGTGGGTCATGGCGTCGCTGACGCCTCCGGCCGGGTCGACCTCGGCTGCCGCGCGCAGCGCGGCGATCGCCCCGGCCTGGCCGGTCAGCTCGCTCCACGCGCCCACAGGCTCAGGCTAGTCGTGGCGAGTGACAGCACCGAGCAGGGGCGCGATGCGCTCGCGGACGGCCGCGGCGAGGATGGCGGCGTCGGCCGCCCCGTCGAGGACGAGGAAGCGCCCGGGCTCGGCATCCGCCATCGCGAGGTACGCCTCGCGCACCCGCTCCTGGAAGCCGTCGGCCTCGCTCTCGAGGCGGTCGGCCTCGCCGCGCCCGCGCACGATGCGCTCGCGCGCGACCACCGGGTCGAGGTCGAAGAGCACGGTGAGGTCGGGGACGAGATCGCGGGTCGCCCAGAGCGACAGCCGGCGCACCTCGCCGGGGTCGAGCACGCGACCGGCGCCCTGGTAGGCGACGGAGGAGTCGATGTAGCGGTCCTGGACGACGACCGCGCCGCGCTCGAGCGCCGGCCGCACCACGGTCTGCACATGGTGGGCGCGGTCGGCGGCGAAGAGCAGCGCCTCGGCGCGCGGGTCGACCGCGCCCTTGTGGTGCAGCACGATGTCGCGGATGAGCCGGCCGACCTCGGTGCCGCCGGGCTCGCGGGTCTGGATGGCCTCGTAGCCGTCGTCCTCCAGCCACTCCAGCAGCAGCGCGGCCTGGGTCGACTTGCCCGACCCGTCGACGCCCTCGAGGGTGACGAAGAGGCCGGAGGCGTCGCTCACCGCGAGCTCACTTGGCCGTGGCGGCCCTGCGCGCCGGCGCCCGCTTGGCGCGCGGCTTGGCCGGACCCTTGGCCCGCTTGTCGGCGAGCAGCTGGACCGCACGAGCGAAGTCGACGTCGTCGACGCTCTCGCCGCGCGGGATGGTCGCGTTCGTCTCGCCGTCGGTGACGTAGGGCCCGAAGCGGCCGTCGCGCACCCTGATCGCCTTGCCGCTCACCGGGTCGGCATCGAACTCCTTGAGAGCGCTCGAGGCGCGGCGGGCGCCGTACTTCGGCTGGGCGAACAGCTCGAGGGCGCCGGCGAGGTCGATGGTGAAGATCGCGTCCTCGCCAGGCAGCGAGCGGGTGTCCGCGCCCTTGGTGAGGTACGGTCCGTAGCGGCCGTTCTGCGCCTTGATCTCCTCGCCGGATTCCGGGTCGAGGCCGACCGTGCGCGGCAGGTCGAGCAGTGTGAGGGCGGTGTCGAAGTCGACCGTGTCGACGCTCATCGATGCGAAGAGGGATGCCGTCCGCGGCTTCGCCGCCCCCTTCTTGGGCTTGGCATCGGGGTCGGCGGCCGGGTCGACCTCGGTGACGTAGGGGCCGTAGCGGCCCGCCTTCGCGACGACCTGCTTGCCGTCCGGCAGCGTCCCGAGCACGCGATCGGTGCGCACCGGCGCGGCGGCGAGCTCGCGCGCCTTGGCCGGGGTGAGC
The DNA here is from genome assembly GCF_027352875.1 of Gryllotalpicola sp. NCBI lineage: Bacteria > Bacillati > Actinomycetota > Actinomycetes > Micrococcales > Microbacteriaceae > Gryllotalpicola > Gryllotalpicola sp. The sequence continues at coordinate 2,610 of NZ_DAIEII010000018.1, read as the reverse complement.
TCGTCGGGGGCGAGGTCCTCGGGAATGTTGACGCGGCGCGGTTCGGCGTCGGGGGAATCCCCCGGCACCTCGAGGTACGGCCCGTACTTGCCGATGCGCAGCGTGATGTCGTCGGCGATGCGAATGGAGTTGATCTCGCGGGCGTCGATGTCGCCGATGTCCTCGACGACGGCGCGCAGTCCCGGGTAGTCGCCGTGGCCGTAGTAGAAGCCCTTGAGCCAGTCCTGGCCGGCCCAGTCGCCGTCGGCGATCTTGTCGAGATCGTTCTCGAGCTCGGCGGTGAAGTCGTACTCGACGAGGTCGCCGAAGTGCTCCTCCAGCAGGCGCACGACGGAGAACGCGACCCAGTTCGGCACGAGCGCCTGGCCGACGACGCGCACGTAGCCGCGGTCGACGATGGTCTCCATGATCTGGGCGTACGTCGACGGGCGGCCGACGCCGAGCTCTTCGAGGGCCTTGACCAGGCTCGCCTCGGTGTAGCGCGGCGGCGGGGTCGTCTCATGGCCCTTCGGCTCGACGCCCGCGATCTCGAGGGTCTGGCCCACGGCGAGCGGCGGCAGCTTGGCCTCGTCGGCGGAGCCGCTGCTGTCCCGGCCCTCATCGCGGCCCTCCTCGTAGGCGTGGAGGAAGCCCCGGAAGGTGATGACGGTGCCGGATGCGGTGAACTCGGCCACCGCGCCGTCGAGCTCGCCGCCGTGCACTGCGGTCTCGATGCCGACGGATGCCGTGGAACCGCGCGCGTCGGCCATCTGGCTCGCGATGGTGCGCTTCCAGATGAGGTCGTAGAGCTTGAAGTCGTTGGCCGAGAGGAACGAGCGCACCTCGTCGGGGGTGCGGAAGACCTCGCCCGAGGGGCGGATGGCCTCGTGCGCCTCCTGGGCATTCTTGGACTTGCCGGTGTAGATGCGCGGCTTCTCGGGCACGGTGTCGGGGCCGTAGAGCGCGGCGGCCTGGGAGCGTGCGGCGCTCGTGGCCTGCTGCGACAGCGACGGCGAGTCCGTGCGCATGTAGGTGATGTAGCCGTTCTCGTAGAGCGCCTGGGCGACGCTCATCGTCTGACGGGCGCTGAAGCGCAGCTTGCGGGATGCCTCCTGCTGCAGCGTCGACGTCGTGAACGGGGCCGCCGGGCGCCGAGTGTACGGCTTGGACTCGACGCTGCTCACAGTGATGGTCGTCGGGTCGTCGCGCAGGGCGTCGGCGAGCGCGGTCGCGCCGGCCTCCGTGAGGACGGTGACGTCGCCGGTGAGCCGCCCGCGGTCGTCGAAGTCGCGGCCCTGGGCGATGCGCGTGCCGTTCAGCCGGGCGAGACGCGCCTCGAAGGGTGCGGTGCCCTCGCCGGGTGTGAACCGGGCGAGCAGATCCCAGTAGGACGCAGCGACGAACTCCATGCGCTCGCGCTCGCGGTCGACGACGAGACGCGTCGCGGGCGACTGCACTCGACCGGCCGACAGACCCGGACCGACCTTGCGCCACAGCACCGGCGAGACCTCGTAGCCGTAGAGGCGGTCGAGCACGCGGCGGGTCTCCTGCGCGTCGACAAGGCTCATGTCGATGTCGCGGGTGTGGTCGCGGGCGGCCTGGATGGCCTCCTTGGTGATCTCGTGGAACACCATCCGCTTGACCGGCACCTTGGGCTTGAGCACCTCGAGGAGGTGCCACGCGATGGCCTCGCCCTCCCGGTCCTCATCGGTGGCGAGCACGAGCTCGTCGGCTTCCTTGAGGGCCTTCTTCAGCTCGGAGACGACCTTGACGCTGCGCGGGCTCACCACGTACCAGGGCTTGAAGCCGTGGTCGATGTCGACGCCGAACTTGCCGAGCAGGGTCTTCTTCTGGCCGGCGGGGACGTCCTTCGGCTCGATGAGGTCGCGGATGTGGCCGACCGACGCCATGACCTCGTAACCGTCCCCGAGGTATTGGGCGATCGACTTCACCTTCGTCGGCGACTCGACGATGACCAGCTTCTTGCCTGCCACTGTGCTCCCTAATGCGGTGCTTACGACTGCACACCATACACACCGGTGTCCAGCGGCTCGCTCAGGGTCGGGCCTGCGGCCTCGTCGGGACCGGGCCTGCGGCCTCGTCGGGACCGGGCCTGCGGCCTCGTCGGGACCGGGCCTGCGGGCCTCGTCAGGGCCGGGCCGGAGGCCTCGCTCAGGGTCGGGCCTGCGGCCTCGTCGGGACCGGGCCGGAAGCCTCGCTCAGGGTCGGCCGGTGGCCTCGTCGGGACCGGGCCGGGAGCCTCCCGCCAGGGTCCGGTCTACGACCTCGTCAGGGTCCGGTCTGCGACCTCGTCAGGGCCGGGTCGGCGGGCCGGCCCTGGCCCGGGCGGTGATGGTCAGCCCGGCGTAGCGCGTCTCGACCGCGACGGTGGCGATGAGGCCGCTGATGCCGCAGCTGGTGAGGGAGGTGGCGTCGAGTTCGGCGAGGTGCCGCGCCTGCTCGCAGGGGTAGCCCGGGATGCGTCCGCTGAGCGTGTCGGCCGCCGCGAGCGCAGCGGCGTCGGCGGCGGAATCCGCCCGCGCCTTCGCCACGAAGGCGCCCGCAACCGGGATCGCGGCGGCGGCGGCGAGGACGGCGGCGGCCACGACGGCGATGCCGAGCACCGAGCCG
>NZ_DAIEII010000080.1:0-46757 GCF_027352875.1 Gryllotalpicola sp. | reverse complement strand
CGCTGCGGGAGTGGTCGAGATCATGGGTGATTGAGTTCGATGTCGGGCACGGTATTGGGAATCAGCATGTGGAGGTCGTGAGATGAATTTTGCGTTTGATGAGGATCAGGAGGAGTTCCGGGCGACGTTGCGCCGGTTCTTGGAGCAGTCTTCCCCGTTGTCGTCGACTCGGGCGTTGATGTCGGAGGCGTTGGCGTTCTCGCCGGAGGCGTGGGCTCGGGCTGCTGATCAGGTGGGGTTGCCGGGTCTGGTGGTCGCGGAGGATGAGGGCGGTCAGGGGTTGTCGTTCCTGGAGTTGGTGATCGCGGCGGAGGAGTTGGGCCGGGTGGTGTCGGGGATGCCGTTCTTGTCGACCACGTCGGGGATTCTCGCGATTCAGGCGGCGGGTTCGGCGGCGCAGCGGGCGGAGTTGCTGCCGGATCTGGCGTCGGGTGCGAAGGCGGCGGCGTTGGCGACGGCGGAGCCTGGTGAGGGGTGGGGTCCGGAGGGGGTCCATGCGGTCGCGGCCGGGGATGGTGCCGGTGTGATGTTGACGGGCCGGAAGTCGTATGTCATCGATGGGGGCAGCGCGGATCTGATCGTGGTTGCGGCGCGGCGTGCGGGGACGTCCGGCGAGGACGGGGTGGTTCTCGCGGTCGTGGACGGGGACGGTCCGGGGGTGTCGCGGAGGGTGCTGGACTCGTTGGATCAGACCCGCCGGTTGGCGGAGGTCACGTTCGATGGGGCGAAGGCCACCTTGTTGGAGAACGGGTCGTGGGCGACGTTGTCGCGGGTGCTGGACCGGGTGGAGGTGCTGCTGTCGGCGGAGATGATCGGCGGGGCGCAGATCTGCTTGGAGCGGGCGGTGGATTACGCGAAGAAGCGGTACCAGTTCGGTCGCGCGATCGGGTCGTTCCAGGGCATCAAGCACTTGTGCGCGAACATGTTCGTGGAGATCGAGTCTGCGAAGGCCTCCGTGTATTACGCGGCGTGGGCGGCGGACGAGGACAACGACGAGCTGCCCGTGGTCGCTCCGCTGGCGAAGGCGTACGCGTCGCAGGCGTACTTCTTCGCTGCGAGCGAGTCCCTGCACGTGCATGGTGGGATCGGGTTCACGTGGGCGGATGATTCCCACCTGTACTTCAAGCGGGCGAAGGCGGCCGAGCTGCTGTATGGGGACGCGACCGCGAACAAGGAACTCCTCGCGCAGCGCCTCGGGCTCTGACAGTAATAACGAACGAAAGGGAACGGTGAGGTCATGACCGAACGCCGATCAGCGGACCCGGACCTGTTCCGGGCGGACGGGGACGCCCCGGTACTGTTGGGCAGCCGGTGCGACAAGGACGAGGAGTCCTTCTACCCGCGCCGGTGGACGTGCCCGATCTGCTTGGGCCCCGTGCACGATGTGGAGTTGTCGCAGTCCGGGGTGCTGTACTCCTACTCCTTCATCTACGCGCCCATGTTCGGCAAGTCCCAGTTGGATGCGGAAGGGTACGGTGTCGGGCAGGTGGACCTCCCGGAAGGGGTGAGGATCCAGACCACCCTGGAAGGGGACCCCGCGTCGTGGAGGATCGGCGAGCAGATGCGCCTCGTCTACACGACCGCTGATACGACCGATGATGTGGAGACCGTGCTCTACAGTTTCACGCCCGCCGCATGACCGGGACGACCCGCCCGACCGGACCACTCGCCGGCGTGCGCATCATCGAACTCTCCGGAATCGGCCCCGGGGTGCCGGTGTCCCGCGTGGAGTAGTCGGCGGGTCCTCTTCTTCGATTTCGAAGTCGGCGACGCTCGGATCGGTGTAGCCGACCGCCAGCGCCAACTCGAGTTCGTGTTCCCGTCGTCCGGTGAGATGTGCGGCGATGCGACTCCGGGCGCCAGTGACATCGTCAGGACGCTCGGAGTCGCATCGACCACTGTTTCTCTTCTGGGCCGTGCAGCTCGGTCGTGCTACTTCAGCGTCAGTCCGGCGTCGACCTTGAGTTCCAACCCGGTGACGTAGCGCGACTCATCGGAGGCGAGCCACAGCACCGCATTGGAGATGTCGATGGCCTCGACCCACGGGATCGGCAGCGCGTTCATCGCCTGGAAGCGAGGTGCGAGCACCTCCTTGGTGCGCTGCGCCTCCGGCAGATCCGGGCCGAACAAGGCGTACGTGGCCGCGTTCTGGATCATGTCGGTATTGACGGTGGTCGGATGCACGCTGTTGACCCGGATGAACTCCGGCGCCAGCTCCAGCGCCAGCGTCTTCATGAGGCCGATGACCCCGTGCTTGGCAGCGACGTAATGGCCGGCGTTCTGGATCGCCATGATCCCGGCCGTCGAGCTCGTCAGGATCATCGACCCGCCCTTGTTCGCCCGCAGGTGCGGGATCGCGGCCTTCGCCGCGTGCCATACGCCCTTCAGGTTGACGTCGATCATGTCGCTGAACTTCTCCTCGCTCAGCTCTTCCATGGTGCCGAAGCTGAAGATGCCGGCGTTCGCCGAGACGATGTCGAGCTTGCCCAGCTTGGCGACCCCGTCATCCAGAGCAGCCTTGACCGCACCGAAGTCGCGCACATCGGCCTGCGACGCCACGATGCGGCGGTCGAGTGCCTCTACCTGCTTGACGGTCTCGGCCATGTCGGCGGCGGTGCTCATCGCATACGGCACCGTGTCGATCTGGCCCTCAATGTCCACGGCGATGATGTCGGCGCCCTCCTGGGCCATGCGCAGGGCGTGGCTGCGTCCCTGCCCGCGTGCCGCTCCGGTGACGAAGGCGACTTTGCCATCCAGTCTTCCCATGATGCATCTCCTGTTTCTTGTGGTTTCTTCTGGTTTTCCCACAGCGTGGGAAGTGATCGCAGGAGGCTCGCAACTGCATACGTCAGGGCGCCCCGGCGCCGACGGAGAGCGGACACCAGTGGTGTGGCGCGCCTCGTCGGAAAGCTAGGAAAAGCCTACGCGGCGTTGGACATATCGATGCCGACGGCCTCGACTCAGACGATCAGCAGGGAGTTCGTCTCTGCGACGCCGGTGCGGAGTCGTCCTCGGTCGGTGCCGTCCGGGTGGCTGCGCCGGCGACCGCAGGCTTCGTCACACGTAGGTGCCGTCCGGGTTCAAGTAGCCCTCGACGATGTGCCCTTCGTCGATCGCCTGCTGATATTCGGCATCCGTGAGTCCGATGACCTCCTTGTACACGTACTCGTTGTCAAGCCCCATGCCGCTGATGGGCTCCCACTTGAGGTCGGGACCCGTCCAGTGCCAGTGGTGCGCGGGGTACCTGTACGTGCCGGCATGAGCGGACTCGATCTCGCGGAGCATGCCGCGCGCGGCGACGTGCGGGTCGTTGAACACGTCCTCCTCGTCATAGAGCGGACCGGCGGGAACGCCGCGGGCCTGGAGCGCATGGAAGGTGTCCTCTCGGCTCCGGGCCGAGGTCCACGACTGAATGTGCTCGTCGATCTCGTCCTGCGCCGCCAGTCGCCCGGCCTGCGTGGTGAACCGGTCATCGGCGGCCCACGCGGGATTCCCCATTTCGGCGATCAGCGCGGCCCAATCCGCATCGCTGCGGATCGTGATGCTCACCCACCGGTCATCGCCCGCCGCAGGGTATGCGCCTTGCAAGTAGTTCCGGTCCCGGTTGCCCATCGGTGCGTTGGGATTTCCCGTCGAGGCGGCGTCGAGGTACATCTCACCCAGATGCAGCATCTCGTTCTCGACCTGCGGGAGTGCGATCACCTCGCCCGTGCCGGTCTGCGCGCGCCGGCGTAGCGCCGCAAGCACCGCGAAGGCTCCAGTGGCTCCCGCGGCGGGGTCCATCTGGAACACGCTCGTGGTCGTCGCCGGAGCGCTGTCGGCATAGCCGCGGACTGCGGTGACGCCGGCGAACGCTTCGAAGTGCGCGCCCAGGCCGAGGTAGCCGGCGTAGGGACCGTCCTGGCCCAGCGGGGGCAGCCTCAGGATCACCAGATTCGGATTGCGCTTGTGAAGGGTCTCGGGGTCGATCCCGAGGTGCTCGAGCACCGTGATGTTGTTGTTCTCCACGAGCACGTCGGACTTCTCCACGAGGGCCAGGAACAACTCCCGTCCGGACTCCTTCCGAAGATCCAGAGTCGCGAGCTTCTTCCCCCGCGCATGCATGTTGAACATCGCGTGCCGGTCCCACGGCTTCTCGCCGGGGTCGCGATCCGGGTAGGCACTGCCCAGGATGCCCATCATCGAAATCATCTCCGGGGCGGGGCGGGCGACCAGGCCGCGGGTGCTGCTGGGGAACACCCACGGGTTGTCCACCCGGATCACCTCCGCTCCCAGGTCCCCTAGATACATCGTCACGGACGGGCCCGACCACACCACGGTGAAGTCGATGACCCGCACGCCTTGCAATGGCAGGTGCGCCATGATCACTCCTTTGTCATCATTGTCGGCAGCGCGCGGTTCACAGCGATCCGAGAACCGCGTCGGTGTCGGCGCCGAGCTTCGGCGCCGGCGCGATGTCCCAGCCCGCGTCGACGTGGAACGGGGCGCCCATGTGCGTCACCGGACCAACGGCGGGATAGTCCACGGTGTGGAAGAAGCCGCGGGCGGCGAAGTGCTTGTTGTGGATCACCTCGGCGGGTGAGTTGATGGAGGTCACCGGCCACTTGTGCTCCTGGGCCTGCTCCATGGCCTCCTCCTTCGTGCGTGACAGCAGCCAGGGGTACATTCCGGCGTCGATCGCCTCCTTGGTTTCGATGCGCGGGAACAGTGCCGGGTTCGCGGCCACCTCAGCGAAGTACGCGGTCGTGTCGGGATCCTGGATCGTCGCGAGCATGCGAGGCAGCCATGCCTGCGTGAGCATGATCTGTACGTACCCGTCGTCGGCGGGGAACGCGCCGTTGGGAAGAATGCCGCCGAGCAGGTCGCCGCGGCCGCTGCTCTCGCCGTTGAACTCGTAGTTGACCAGGAACGTCGTGCGCCGGTCCGGGGAGGTCAGGCCGACTTCGAATCCGGAGACGTCGACGTGGCTCGGTTCGCCCTGCTCCTCCGCCACCAGGTAGGCGCCCAGTGTCGCCAGTGCGGCGACGTTCCCGGTCTGATACACCTGCATATAGCCGCCGAGCTTGAGCGGTTCGCGATCGGCGGTGCCGTTGCCGAGCATCGGTCCACCCATCCCGTAATAGATCAGCTCGGAACCTTCGTAGTCGGCATAGGGACCGTCCTGACCGAACGCGGTGACGCTGGTGAGCACGAGGCGCGGCTGCACGGCCAGCAGGTCCTCGTATCCGAGCCCCCAGCTCGCCAGGACGCCCGGCTTGAACGATTCGACCACGATGCCGGCTGTCGCGACGAGCTTCTTCAGGCTCCCGCGGTCGCTCTCGCGGTTCAGGTCGAGCACGACCGACTTCTTGCCGGTGTTGTTGTGCAGGTACACCGCGGAACGATCGATTCCCTCCACGTCGCCGATGTACGGCGCCATGCGGCGGGTCTCGTCGCCCTCGGGGGGTTCGATCTTGATGACCTCGGCCCCGTAGTCCGCGAACATCTTCGTCGCGTACGAGCCGGCGATTCCGCCGCCCAGCTCGATCACCCGAATGCCTTCCAGTAGCCTCATTGCTCCTCCTTCGTCGCCCGCTTCGCGGGCCCGGTCCCTTGCGGCCCGGTGCTTCGCTGCGCCGGGCCGATGCCGTCTCGGCGGCTGTGCCGCACCGGAACAGCATTGCGAGCGGTCGGCGTCGGGTTGCGCCGACCGCACGCCTCAGCCGATGCCGCCCAGGCCCTGTCGATCAGGATGGAACGTCCTCGGCATCTGATCGAAGATCGTCTCGATCGTCCACGGCTCGACCGAACCGACCGCCTGCTCGGGGTGATAGTTCTCGTACAGTGTCACCCTGCCGCCCTGCGCCCCGACCACTCGGCCGTTGAGCCAACTCGACTCCTCGCTCGCTATGTACGCGACCGGGTAGGCCACAGCCTCCGGCTCCATGCCGCGCAGGTCCACCCCCATCTCGGCGGCCCGCTCGGGGGGGATCGACATGGTCATGCGGGTCGCCGCACCCGGGGCGATCGCGTTCGAGGTGACGCCGTAGCGGTTGAGCGCGTTGGCGCAGGAGAGCGTGAACCCTACGATGCCGAGCTTGGCGGCCGCATAGTTCGGCTGTCCCGGAGCACCGAACAATCCCGCGGCGGACGTGAAATTGATCAGCCGGTACTGACCCTCGCCGCGATGCTCGCGCCAGTACACGGCGGCGTGCTTGCTGGTGTTGAACGTGCCAGTCAGGTGCACATTCAACACCGCCTGCCACTCGTCCGGACTCATGTTCACCAGCATCCGGTCGCGCAGGATCCCCGCGACGTTGACGACGATGTCGAGTCTGCCGAAGGCGTCGATCGCGGACTGCACCAGCTCGCCCGCGGAGTCGTAGTCGCTGACGTCCCCGCCGTTGACGATCGCCTCACCGCCGTCAACGGTGATCTCGTTGACCACCTGCTGCGCGGGGCCGACGTCGGCACCCGTGCCGTCGACGCTCGCGCCCAGATCGTTGACGACGACCTTGGCTCCTTCGGCCGCGAAAAGCTTCGCGATCCCGGCGCCGATACCTCGACCGGATCCCGTGACTACGGCGACCCGTCCGTCCAATCGACGCATTCCTGCACCTCCGCATGGAACTAGATCCTCGGCATTGAGGACCCGAGATGACGTCCCTGCAAGATCGTCCTGGGTGGGGGTCACCGTTGACCAGACCCTACTGTGACGGAACTACGTTGTAAAGATTCCGACGTGACTCTGCAAGAAAGGTCCGGGGCGTCGGGTGAGTTCCCCCGCAACCTCCCAGCGACCCATCCGGTCGTCGGGTGGAGGTCGTCGGTGACGAGCTGACCCGCCGCACGCGGAGCTTCTCACCGCAGAGCGCCGAGGTGGTGTCGGCGGTGGGTGAAGAATGCGCGGGCGCGGGCCCAGAACGTGGCTGCGGCCCCTTGCGCTCGTCATCGAGGATCTCTATCTAGTAGGCCAGGCGCAGGTGGTCGTCGAGCGCCGAGGCGAGGCAACCCGCGGCACCCGCTAGCTGCGCTCATCGCGACACGGAGGGTGCCATGCTGTCCGGGTTGCCAGCGAGGATGAACAGCCTCTTGACACACGGACGCCGAGTTCGCGACCGTCGGCTGCGTCGAGTGGTACAACATTCGTAGTTTTATGGATCGGCTGCGTCCCACCCGCCGACGTCGAGCAGGCGCGCTGCGCGACTCGCACCCGAGAGCCGCCACCCGCAAAGGAGCGGCACGAGGCCGGTGGCGTTTCATCACCTTCACATTCACAGCCGATGTGCAGAAAGCTCCCTGGAAGTGCAGAATCGAATAATGACCCAATTGCGCACCACCACCCCGTCCGGCTATTCGCGCATCCTCGGAGTTGGAGGTGCACGCGGCGGTCTCGTCGTCACCAACGACGAGATCGTGGAGCCGCTCGGCATCTCAGACGAATGGATCCGGCGGCGAACCGGCATCGTGACGCGGCGCCGCGCCCCGCGCGACGTGCAGGTGCAGGACCTCGCCGAGCAGGCTGGCGCAGCGGCGCTCGAAGCCTCTGCCGTCGATCCCGCTGACATCGACGCGGTCATCGTGGCCACGGCTTCGTGGGTGCGGCAGACACCTGGAATGGCACCCATCGTCGCCGCCGCTCTTGGAGCGTCGCCGTCGGCCGCGGCCTACGACGTCAACGCGGGTTGTGCCGGGTTCTGCTATGGCATCGGCCAAGCGGACTCGATGATCCGAAGCGGCCTTGCGCGGCACGTGCTCCTGATCGGCGCCGAGAAGCTTTCGCCCTTCGCCGACCCGACGGACCGCACGATCTCGTTCATCATCGGCGACGGCAGTGGTGCGGCCGTTCTCGGGCCGTCCGATGTGCCTCGCATCGGGCCCACGGTGTGGGGTTCCGATGGGACGCATGCGGATGCGATCACGGTCACGCATTCCTGGCTCGACTACAAGTACGCGGGTGATGAGCCTGTGGAATGGCCGACGGCCCGACAGGAGGGACCCAGCGTCTTCCGCTGGGCGACCTCGGTCGTGCCGCAGTTCGCCGCGCAGGCGATCGAGGCTGCCGGGTTGCGCCCAGAGGACATCGACGTGTTCATCCCGCACCAGGCGAACCTGCGCATTATCGAGTCGGTAGGCACCGCACTTGGACTGCGCGACGACGTCGTCATCGCGCGGGACGTCATCGATACCGGAAACACCTCCGCCGCCTCGGTGCCACTCGCGATGGAACGGCTGCTGCGCGAAGGCGCCGCACACGGCGGGCAACTGGCATTGGAGTTCGGGTTCGGAGCTGGGCTGTGCTACGCCGCCCAAGTCGTGGAACTGCCGGAATCGGTCGGCGGTGATGGCGAATCGCGCAAAAAAGGGTAGCATTTCGAAGCTGGGATTTACCCCAGAAAACCAAACAGAGCGAGGCATTGCAACCACCTCACCGCTAGTTAAGGAGGGCACGTACTCATGACCGTGCACACTAGTCAGGACTCTCAACCGCATGACCTCGGTCCGCACACTGCGGCAGACCGTGACCGGTACTACGCAGAGGGCTGGTGGCAGGACCGCGTACTGTACGACTTTTTGAAGGCGGGGGCCGCGCAGCATCCGGAGCGCGTGTTCGTCTCGGACGGCACAGTGACGGCCACTTACGGCAGCCTCCGCGACGATGTCGTGCGACTTGCGGTCGGCCTGAGGTCGCTTGGTGTCGAACGCGGCGACCGCGTCGCGGTGCAGCTGCCCAACTGGGCTGAGTTCGTGACGATCATGCTCGCCCTGTCGCGCCTCGGCGCGATCCTCGTGCCGATCATGCCGATTTTCCGGAAGGAGGAGGTCGGCTACATCCTGCGCCACTCCGAGGCGGTCGTGGTGATCGGCCCGGCGTTCTTCCACAAGTTCTCCTACGGCGAGCTGTACCGTGAGTTGCGCCCGAGCGCGCCGGCGCTACGCGATGTCGTGATCGTGCGTTCGGACGACCCGGTGCTTGCGGACGACTTCATCGCGTTCGACACGTTGTTCGCTGAAGGCGACGTCGAGGAACTGGATGCGGCGCTCGGCGCCACGGCGACGGCAGACGATGGATGTCTCCTCGTGTACACCTCCGGCACGACCTCCCGCCCGAAGGGCTGCTATCACACGTTCAACACCTTGCACTCAGCCGCGAGAGCGGTGATCGATGTACTCGAGATCACGCCGGACGACGTGGTCTTCAATCCTTCGCCGGTCGCGCACTCGACGGGCCTGGTGGTCGGGATCGTCATACCGCTCGTCGCCGGCGCCGGCACCCATTTCCAGCCGGTGTGGGACGCCGACGACGGACTGCGGCGCATCGAGCGGTACGGTTGCACGTTCGCCTTCACCGCGACGACGTTCCTCACCACGTTGATGGAGGCCTATGAGGAGGGTCGGCACGATGTTTCGACCATGCGCTACTGGGTCTGCGCGGGTGCGCCGATCCCCGGCCCGGTCGTACAGGCCGCGCGCGCGCTGTTCCCGGACCTCGCCACACTGAGCCTGTACGGGCGCACGGAGAACCTCGCCACGACGATATGCAGGCCGAACGATCCGCCTGAGCGCTCGGTGACCTCGGACGGCCGCGTCATTCCGGGCGGGCTGCTGAAGATCGTCGGCCCCGACGATGTCGAGGTGCCGATCGGCGAGGAAGGGGATATCGCCTTCCGCGGTCCGTCTCTCATGCTCGGTTACTACCGGGAGCCCGCTGAGACCGAACTCAGCTACACGGCCGACGGGTTCTCGAAGTCCGGCGACCTCGGCTACGTCGACGAGGCCGGATTCGTGCGGGTGAGCGGCCGGGTGAAGGACATCATCATCCGTGGCGGTCTGAACATCAGCGCCCGCGAGGTCGAGGATCTGCTCAGCGGCCACCCGGCGATCCGTGAGATCGCCGTCGTCGCGATGCCGGACCCGCGGTTGGGTGAGAAGGCGTGCGCGTTCGTCGTCGTGAACGAGGGCTACGACCTGACGCTCGAAGTGGTGACCGGCTTCCTGCGCGAGCAGCGTGTCGCGGTGCAGAAACTGCCCGAGCGTCTGGAGATCATGGAATCTCTGCCCATGACCGCCGTCGGCAAGGTCCGCAAGAACCTGTTGCGCGAAATGATCGCGGACAAGCTCAAGGAGGAGGGCGTCATCCGGGCCTGATCGGGGCTCAGTTCGAGACGTCCACGATGACCTTGCCGATCGTCGTGCCGCGCTCGAGGAGCCGTACCGCGTCGGCGGCGCGATCGAACGGAAACCTCGCTCCCACCTGCGGGTGAAGCATCCCGGTGTCGAGGAGCCGCTGGACGGCGTCTCGGACCATGACGAGCGTGCCCGGATGCTCCTGGTCCATGGTGTCCAGGGAGATGCCGGTGATCGTGAGGTTGCGCAGCAGGAGGCGGTTCACGCGAACCTCGGGGATGCCTCCGCCGACGAAACCGATCACGACGAGGGTGCCGCCGATCCGCAGCGCGCGCAGGGAGTCGGTGAACCGGTCTCCGCCGACCGGATCGAGCACTGCGTCGACGCCTCGTCCGCCGGTGAGTTCGCGCACCCGCTCGAGCCAGTTGGTATCGCTGCGGACGACCGCCCACGCGCCGGCCTGCTCGGCGAAGGCCGCCTTCGCGTCACTGGAGACCACGGCGATGGCGCGCGCGCCGAACTGCGTTGCGAGGTCGAGCACCGCGGCGCCGACGCCGCCGGCTGCGCCATGGACGAGAACGGTCTGCCCGGGCTGGACTGCGGCGCGATAGTAGGCGTACCAGGCGGTCGAGTAGTTGAGATACACGGCGGCGCCCTCCGCGAACGACACCGTGCCCGGAAGGCGGATCGTGTACTTGGGAGCGACGAGACAGCGTTCGGCGAGCGCTCCCCAGAAGACGACGCCCGCGACCCGGTCACCAGGGGCGAATCCGGAGCCCGGATCGGCCTCCCGAACCACTCCGGCGACCTCGCTCCCAGGCGCATAGGGCGGCGGCGCGCCGTACTGGTAGGCGCCGCGCGACTGGAGCACGTCGATCGGGGACAAACCGGCCGCACGAACATCGACGAGCACCCGCATCCCGTCGGCCCGCTCGTGGCTGCCGACCGGCCCGGGCATGTCGCCGACGTGGATCGCATCGGGGCCGCCGAGTCGGTCGACGACGATCGCCCGCATCCCGCTCCTTCCTCGTCATGCGGGGCGGAACGAACCTTCCCGCTCCGGCGCTCTTAGGATAATCGTGTGCGAGTCGCGATCACCGGTTTCGGCGCGGTCACTCCGGTCGGCGGCGATGCTGCGTCCACCTGGGCCGCACTCGTCGATGGACGATCGGGTGTGACGGCGCTCGACGAGCCATGGGCGGAGCCACTGCCGGTGCGGCTGGCGGCGACCGTCGGCGCCGAGGCACTGCTCGGGCTCACCGTCCGCGAGCAGCGCCGTATGGATCGGGTCGAGCAGTTCGCGCTTCTCGCGGGGCGCGAGGCCTGGCGGCACGCAGGAACCCCGGAGACGGATCGTGATCGGGTCGCCGTCGTGGTCGGCTCGGCGATCGGTGGCTTGACGAGCATGCTCGAGCAGACCGAACGCCTCAGGGACGCAGGCCCGCGCCGGGTCTCGCCGCACACGGTGACGATGATGATGGGCAACGGCGCGGCAGCATGGCTCTCGATAGACGTCGGCGCAAGGGCCGGTGCGCGCGCGCCCGTGAGCGCCTGCGCGTCCGGCTCCGAGGCCATCCTGATGGCGAGACAGATGATCCTCGCGGGGGACGCCGATGTCGTGCTCGCGGGCGGTGCCGACGCGTGCGTGGCCGATCTCACCCTTGCCGCCCTCGCGCAGACCGGCGCCCTCTCCACGCGGAACGACGATCCGACGGCGGCGTCCCGCCCATTCGCCGCCGGCCGTGACGGCTTCGTACTCGGCGAAGGCGCTGCGGTGCTGGTGCTCGAACGAGAGGACCACGCCAGGGCGCGGGGCGTCCCCATCCATGCATTCCTGGAGGGAGCAGCGCTCACGTCCGACGCATTCAACATCGTGTCCGCCGACCCGGAGAACCAGGCGCGCACGATGTCGCTCGCGCTGCGTTCGGCCGGGCTCGGTCCCGACGACATCTCGTTCGTGCACGCGCACGCAACCTCGACCCCGCTCGGCGACGCGAACGAGAGCCGCGCCATCGTGTCGGCGGTGGGTCGCACGTCGGTCACCTCGACGAAGTCGATGGTCGGCCACCTGCTCGGCGCATCCGGCGCGCTCGGGGCCTTGGTCGCGACGCAGGCGCTGCGTGACGGCCGCGTGCCGGGGACGATCAACGCGGACGAGTCCGACCCGGAGATCGAGGTCGATGTCATCCGACGCACGCGCGAGGGCGACTTCCAGGCGGCGCTCGTCAACGCGTTCGGATTCGGCGGCCACAACGTCTCGCTCGTGCTGACGCGGGCCTGACGGACCTCGCCACGCCTCCGACGGATCAGGCCGCTCGTCCGAGGGGCCGTTGCGCCGCAGCCGCCGAGGTGCGCACTCGGGGCCGCCCCTCTCGACACCCCCGAGTCAGCGCGCTGCGGTTTCAACCTTCTTGCCATCAGCCTCCCCGATGCCGCCAGGCTCGCCCTGCTCCGCGCGGGGTGCCGGATGCTCAGGAAGAAGGTCTACGCCCGCAGTTGAACGTCGTGCCGCTGACCGCGGCGTCGTCGACGGTGGGACACCCGCCCGCAACCAGCGCGGCCGACCACTAGAAACACGACCCGAGGGGTCAACTTTCGCCGACGAAAAGGGGTCTGTCAGATTTCAACCGTCGTTGACAACACGCCGGGCGACGAGGCGGAAGCCCGCGCACAACGTCTTCGCAGTCACTTTCGAAGGCCGAATCAACTGAATGCGCCGGCACCAGATCCACCGTCGATCTGATACACAGCACCAAAGCACCACAGCACCACAGCACCACAGAGACCGAGAAAGCCGCTCCGAAGGGCGGCTCAACCAGTACGGATTTTCTGCTCTATCTCTGCTATCTCTAGCTCTGGCGCTACTCCGCGGCGGTCACGAGGACGCCGATTCCAGTAGGCCTCATATGGTGGACCCTAGGAGATTCGAACTCCTGACCTTCTCATTGCGAACGAGACGCGCTACCAACTGCGCCAAGGGCCCAAGTGCCTAAAGAGGCTATCACGGGGGCAAGGTCGGCTCGGGCGGATGCCCAGGCATCCGCCCGGGCTGCACGCCCGTCGACGAGCGAGCGAAATGACGCTACGCCCGGCGACGCACCAGGGCGGCCGCAACGTCGATGGACTCGGTCGCACCGTCGCCGACGACACCCATGGCAGCCAAACGCGCGGCGAGGGCGGATTGCTGCGGGCCGGCACCGGGGGCGGCCGTGGTCTCCAGTGGCACGCTCTGCACGCCAGTTGGCCGACGGGGTGCAGTAGGAAGCGGTGTCACCTCGGCGCCGAGCGACGAGTACCTCGCCTCGATCTCAGCGCGGACCTGCGCCCGCCGCAGTTCGGCGGCAGCCGTGACCGCCGCCATCGTGCTCGCCGCGACCGTGCCGCGCGCGAGGTGCAGAGGGCGCGGCAGCGGCTGCGGCGTCCACGTCTCGGCCTCGGCGTGCCGCTCGACGGCGACGCCCTCGTCGCGGAACGCGTGGTCGTACACGGCACCCGGGGGGACCGACCTTCCGCTGCGGCGAATCGCGGCCGCAGCCGCTCGCGCAGCGGCCTGGCGGTTCGCGATCGCGGCGAGCACGGCGACCGCGGCGAGTGCGAGCAATCCGCCGACCAGCGCGAAAACCGAGCTGAGGCCGAACACGACGGAGAGCACGGCCCCGGCGACCCCGACGGCCAGGAACCCGGATGCCCCGAGCCGGCCGCGCCTGGCGGCCCGCGCCGACGACGAGCCCTTCGCGGTGTGCACCCCGGCCTCGCGAGCGGCGCGGACGGCCGCGTCGATCTTGGCCTGGCGGGCAGCAGCGCGGGCACGAGCCTCGGCCTCCGCCCAGGCGCGGACCTCGGCCTCTGCTGCGGCTTCGGCGCGCGCGACCGCTTCCGCGCGAGCGCGCTCGGACGCGCGCAGCTCCGCCTCGGCCTTGGCGAGCTTCTCCGCGTGCAGCCGGTCCTTGCGGGACTCGAGCTTTTCGACCTTGCGCAGTGCGCGCTGCGTCACGGCCATTCGCCTGGCCCTCGCCTCGTTCGCCACGGGCTCGGGCACCTCGGCGGCCTGCGCGAGAATGCGCAGGGTCTGCTGCAGCTTGACGGCGTTGCGCTCGGTCGCGGAGTACTCGCGGCGGCGCAGCCAGGTCGGAATGAGGTAGAGCAGCCACAGCACGGCGGCGACCACGATCACCAGGCCGCCGCTGAGCAGGTTGCTCCCCATGATCAGAAGCTACGACCGGGATGTCCGACAGCCTCGCCACCCACGCCGAAAGGCCGCAATTCATGCCTCTGACAAGCCGAGGACCACGATTTCAGCGGCTCGCGGGCGCTACGGCCGCGTGATGATGGGGAGCGGGTGCAGCGCAGCCTCACGATCGGCATCCGGCACGCGCGCCGCGCCCTCGGGGGCAGCTCCCGTCCGCCAGCGCTGCAGGACACCCTGCCGCACCTCCTCGACGACGAGCGCGAAGCAGAAGTGGTCGCGCCAGTCACCGTTGATGTGGATATACCGCCGGCGCAGGCCCTCGTAGCGGAATCCGAGCTTCTCGACCACCCGCAGCGACGGCGCGTTCTCGGGCCGGATGCAGATCTCCATGCGATGCAGGCCGAGCTGGAAGAAGCAGAAGTCCGTCGCCAGCGCCACCGCGGCCGGCGTGTAGCCGCGGCCCGCGAAGCGCTCCGAGATCCAGTAGCCGATCGTCGCGCTGGAGAGCGAACCGTAGCTCACCGACGACACGTTGAGCTGTCCGGCGAACTCACCACCCACGTCGAGCGCGAACGGCAACCCGTGTCCTTCGCGCGCGTTGGCGAGGAGCGAGCGGATGCCGGCGCGAGTGTCGGACCCCGTGAATCCGTGCGGGCTCGTCGCCTCCCACGGGCGCAGCCACGGGCGGTTGTCGGTGAGTTCCCGCTCGAGCGCCCGAGCGTCGCGCACCCGGATCGGGCGCACCGTCAGCGCGCCGTCGGTCAACGTCGGGACGAACAGCGCCACTGCCCGCTACTTGCTGACCGGACTGGGAATGGAGCCGGTGCTCGGCACCGGCAGGGCGTCCGCCGCGACGAGCCTCTCCGGCAGCTCGGCGGCGAACTCCCGCAGCCAGGTGCGGAACTCGGGGCCGAGGTCCTCACGGTCGACGGCGATGCGCACGATCGACTTGAGGTAATCGAGACGGTCGCCGGTGTCGTAGCGGCGGCCCCGGAAGATGACGCCGTAGACCTTGCCGTTCTCCTCCGGGCCGACCGCGAGCTCCTGGAGCGCGTCGGTGAGCTGGATCTCGCCGCCCTTGCCCGGACGGGTGTGCTCGAGGATGTCGAAGATCTCCGGCCGGAGCACGTAGCGCCCGATGATGGCGTAGTTGCTCGGCGCCTCCGCGGCATCCGGCTTTTCGACGAGGCCGGTGATGCGCACCACGTCCTCCTCGTCGGTGCCCTCGACGGCGGCTGCGCCGTAGAGGTGGATCTGGCTGTACGGCACCTCGAGCAGCGCGACGACGGTGGTGTTGCGCTCGCGCTGCACCTCGAGCATGCGCGCCAGCAGGATGTCCCGCTCGTCGATGATGTCGTCGCCGAGGAGCACCGCGAACGGCACGCGACCGACATGCCGCTTGGCCCGCAGCACGGCATGGCCGAGGCCCTTCGGGTCGCCCTGGCGGGTGTAATGGATATCGGCGAGATCAGTGGAAAACCTGACCCGCGACAGCTTCTCGGTGTCGCCCTTCGCCTCGAGCATCTGCTCGAGCTCGGTGGCGCGATCGAAGTGGTTCTCGAGCGCGTTCTTGTTCCGGCCGGTGACGAGCAGCACGTCCTGCAGGCCCGCCTCGACCGCCTCATGGACGACGTACTGGATGGCCGGGGTGTCGACGACCGGTAGCATCTCCTTCGGCAGCGCCTTCGTCGCCGGAAGGAACCGGGTGCCGAGCCCCGCCACCGGGATCACGGCCTTCGTCACCGGGTGACCGATGGGCACGCTCATGCTCTCAAGGCTATCGCCCGACCGCCCGTATCATTGCCGCATGCCTGCCGACCCGACCGCTGATCTCAAGCGGGCGCTGCGCGCGGAGCTGCGCGAACGGCGGCGAGTGCGCACCCAGACGGAGCGCGAGCGCGACACCGCGCACCTCACCGAGAACCTGCAGCGCCTCGTCGCAGAGCACCACGCGACGTCGGTGTCGGCCTATCTCTCGGGCGTCGACGAGCCCAACACCCGGCCGTTCCTCAACTGGGCCCGCGAGGCGGGCATTCGTACCCTCCTGCCGGTATCGCGCGACGACGGGCTGCTCGACTGGACGACCGGCGACGGCGAGAGCGAGCACACCGGCTCAATCGGGTTCCCCGAGGCCGAGGGCGAATTGCTCGGCCCCATCGCCGTCAACGACGTCGACCTCATCCTCGTGCCGGCCGCGGCCGTCGACCGGACCGGAATGCGCCTCGGCTGGGGCCGCGGCTACTTCGACAAGACGCTCGGCAGCATGGAAAAATGTCCCCCGGTGTATGCGGTGCTCTTCGACGGCGAACTCGTCGACGACGTGCCGCGCGAACGCCACGACGCGCCGGTCGACGGCGTGGTGACGCCGACGCGGATCGTGCGCCTGCGCCGCGCACCCAACCCCTGAGGAGTCCTGTGCCCACCTATTCATACAAATGCACCGAATGCGGCTACACCTTCGACACCCAGCAGTCGTTCGCGGATGCGTCGCTCACCACCTGCCCCGAGTGCGGCGGCGTGCTGCGCAAGGTCTTCGGCAACCTCGGTGTCACGTTCAACGGCTCCGGTTTCTACCGCACGGATTCCCGCCCGTCACATGACGGAACCGGGACATCATCAGGAACCTCGTCGGACAGCAGCTCCGGTTCGACGCCGACCGCGACCCCCTCATCCGGGAGCAGCTCTTCCGCTGAGACCTGAAGCCCGGCAATATATACGCACCTGTCGAGTCGGAATCCCGGCTCAGTGTGAGAAGGGCAACGTGGTGAAGGGCTTCAGAGAGTTCATCTCGCAGGGCAACGTGGTGGGCCTTGCCACCGCGGTCGTCATCGGCGCAGCGTTCACGGCGATCGTGACCGCCATCGTCACGGGCATCATCAATCCGCTCATCGCTGCGGTGTTCAACGCCAGCGACCTGTCGAAGGCACTGGTCGTCGCGATCCCCACGGTGTCGGGCGGCCAGTCGGACATCCTGTTCGGCGCGGTCATCGCCGCCGTCATCAACTTTATCGTCATCTCGGCAATCGTCTACTTCGTCTTCGTCCTGCCGTACTCGAAGTTCCTCGAGCGCCAGGCCGCGAAGAACGCGCCCACCGAGAAGGCGCCGGACGGCCCGACGCAGGAGCAGCTGCTCACCCAGATCCGTGACCTGCTCGCGGAGAAGAACTAGCAAGCCTCATCGGGGAGGGCTCGGGGTGTTCCCCGGCCCCCTCGTCACGTCTCAGCCCCTCATCGTCGTGCACCGTTGCCACCCTCGAGCAGTCCGTCGCCCTGAGCCGCGGCCCGGTTCGCTACCCCCAGTGGGGCGGCTTGTCGCGCGTGAGGCGATCGTCATTGCCGTCGCTGCCGTCGCTGCCGTCGCCCCAGCTCGAGGGCTGGTCCTCGGCTGCTTTCGTCGGCGCGGACTCCCCGGCCGGAAGCTGCGGCGCCGGATCGGCGCCTGCGGCACCAGGACGCTGCACGCGACGGTGCCTGCGCTCGGCCATCTCAGGCCTGGCGGTCGATAGGCTGCGTCTGAGCCGCGTCGGACTCGACCTCGACATCGAACCCCTGGGCGCCGATGAGGCGGCCGATGCGCGCCGCCACCGCTCCCGGGTCGGCGAAGAGCTCGAAGCTGTGCACGCGCAGATAGTGCCAGCCGAGACGGCGCAGCACCTCGGGGCGCAGCCGCAGCGACTCGCGCAGCGAGGCGGCGCCGACGACGTGGTCGGTCTCGACGACGACGGCCTTACCGCCGGCGGAGGCGACCAGCGGCAGCATCCCGCGATAGCCGACGCGCACGTCGAGGCCCCGGCCGCGCAGCCGCTCGGCGAGGTCGATGAGCAGCGGTTCGACCCCGTCCGGGCTGTCCGGGAAGCTGTCGCCGATGCCGCCCGCGAGAGCGAGCACGTCAGCGAGCGCGACGACGCCGCTCGGCATCCGGGAATCGTCGATATCGAGCGGGGTGAAGCACGAGACGATGTCGAGCCCGCGGCGGGCCCGGGTCAGGCCGACCGCGAGCAGGCGCTCGCCGGCCGGTGTGGCGAGCGGACCGAAGTTCGACAGCAGCCGCCCGTGCGGCGTGCGACCGTAGCCGATCGAGAAGATCACCCGGTCGCGGCTCAGTGCGACGGACTGCTCGAGGGTGACGACGGTGAACGGCTCCGGCTTGTCCCCGAGGAGGAAGTCGGAGAGCTCGCCGCGACTCGCGAACACCCTCAGGATCGCCTGCTGCACCCGCACCGCATGGCGCGCCGACGCGGTGACGACCATGAGGGATTCCTTCGACCGGGTCTGCGCGTGGTCGACGACGAGGTCGACGACGCGAGCCACCTCGGCGTCGACGCTCTCGACGGCCCCGCTCTCGGGATCGGGCAGCCCCGAGCCGTCGGCGAGGTGGTGCACGGTGAGGCTCGACTGGCCGAGGTAGGTGCCTGCCCGGGGCAGCGCCTCGATCCTGCCCTCATAGAACCGGCGGTTCACCATCTCGGCGAGATCGTCACCGCCCGCCCGGTACGAGCGGGTGAGCGAGAACACCGGCAGCAACTCGCTGAGCTCGGCGAGGGTGGACTTCCGGTGCAGCGCCTCGACGTCGCCGCGCTCAGTCATCGGGGAATCCCCCTCGTGCACGGCGATCTCGAACGGCGACGGGGTCTGCGTGACCGGGTCTCCGACGACGACGAGCTGCTTGGCGCGCCTGATGACACCGAGATTCTCGGCAACGGTGCACGCGCCCCCGTCGACGATGATCGCGACGTCGAAGTCGAGAGCGTCCGGCAGATCGGCGACCTCGTACGGCGAGGTCAGCCAGACGGGCGCCAGATCGCGCGAGAGGCGGGGGGCCGCGGCCGCGAGCGCCGCAGGGCGCACGGGGTCGACACGCAGGATGCGCTTGAGCGCCTCCGACTCGTCGGGGTGGTCGATGACACCCACACTCCAGCCCTGGGCGAGCTGCCAGGCGAGGAGTCGGGCACCGGCCGAAGCGTGGGCCTCGTCGACGAGCCGGAAGTCGGCCTCGAGGCGGTCGAGCACGCCGGTCTGACCGCCGAGCAGCGCCTTCTCGTTGGTGAGGAGGTACTCCAGCGTCGACTGCCACCAGGCGAGCTCGAGCTCGGCGGCGACCTGCTCCTCGGGCACATGCCGGTTGGACAGGTCGGCGAGCAGGGGGTCAAGACCGGCATCCCGCAGCGACGAGATCGTCGCGACGCGCTCCTGGAGGTTGGCGAGCACCTCGGACTCGGCGGCGAGCCCGGAGATCTGGTGGGTGAGCTGGCCGATGGGCAGCATGATGAGGGATGCCTGCGTGCCGGTGCGCTTGAGCGGCTCGTCAAGGGCCGCGAGGTCGGCGACGACCTGCTGATACGCAACCTGAACGTCGGCGATGCCCACCGGCACGGCCGGCGGCGCACCCGCCTCGGCGAAACGGTTCCAGAGGGTGCGCTGCTGCTGGATGCGCAGCAGCGCGGCGTGGAGGTCGGCGATGTGCACTCCCGGCCGCACGTACTCGAGGGCGAGCTTGCGCAGCCGGCGGCGGTTCGCGCCGGAGAGCTGTGGGGAGTCGTGACGACCGGCGGTGGCCGCGATGAGATCAGTGAGCGGCCGGTCGAAGACAGCGACCTGGAACTTGTCGAGCGTCTCGCGCAGATCGCCCAGGAGCTTGAGGTAGATGCCGAGCTCGGCGATGTTCTCGAACTGGCGCAGCCTGGTCGAGCCGACGAGGCTGCGCGCACGCTCAAGGAGACGCGGCAGCTCGGCCTCGTGCAGCTTGCGGGCGAGGGCGTGAGCGGCATCCCCCTCGGCCGTGGTGACGAAGTCGGCGCCGTACCACGGCGAATCGGCGGGCCCGTAGCGGAACTCGCCGAGCCGCGCGGCCTTGACGAGCTGGGCGGCCGCGACCTCGCGGCCGTCGGCGAGGCGCTCCAGGGTCTCGACGCTGAGCCGTGCGGAGGTGGTCGGTGCCGGATCGGCGAGACCCAGCCGGGCGACCCCCTCGAGGGCCTCGAGAGTGCTCACCCGGAGCGTCACATGCTTGTGCAGCAGGGCTCCGCGGTAGTCGGCGAGCACCCGGCGCAGGCGCACGAGCGCGTCGTCCACCTCGGCGACGTCGATCGGCTGCGCCTTCTCGTTGCGGCCGATCGCGTGGATGAGGTCGCGACGCAGCGACTCGGCGCGCACCGCGACTCCGGGCAGGCCGAGCTGGGCCAGACGCTGGGCGATGCCGTCGAGGCTCGAGCGTCGGGGGCTCGCCACGAGCACCCGCTTGTGCTGGGCGACGAGGGCTCCGATGGCGTTGACGACGGTCTGGCGGCCGCCGGTGCCGGGCAGCGTCGTGACGACGAGGGAGTTCCCGGCGGAGATCTGGGTCACGACCGCGTCCTGCTGCTCGTCGGCGTCGAGCAGCAGCGTGTCGACTTCGGGCGGCCGGGCGTCGTGGCCCACCACGGGCGCCGGACGATACGCCGACTCGAGGCGCTGCCGGGCCGAGGCATTCCCGGCGAGGGCGTCGATGACGGGGTGGCCGAGATCGTCGGCGTCGGCGAGCATGCGGCGCGAGACATCCGCGAAGCTCGAGATGACCAGCCGCGGCTGGACGCTGAACCACGGCAGGTGCGCGGTGACCTGGCGCAGCCGGTCGATGACGGGCTGCGGCTTGAAGACTCCGCCCTCCACCGCGATGCGCACGATCTCGTCGGCGTCGAGGCGGATTCCGAACTGCTCGGCGAGCGCGCGCTCGAGCTCGGGGTTGAAGAACACGTGCCCGCGCAGCTTGAGCTCGAAGTCGCGGCCGTAACGGCGGATCGCGACCGGCCTGAGCAGCACGGGGGCAGTGAATTCGTCGCCGCCCAGACGCCAGGTCGCGAGGCCGATGGCGAGGTGCACGGCATCGATGCCCCTCACCGAGCGCAGCTCGACGCCCTTGTCGGTGATGGCGGATGCGGCATAGCGGGCACTGCGCAGCGCGAGCTCGTCACGCACGAGGCTCGACAGCAGGGTGCTCTCGCCGGCGATGAAGCGCGGCAGCCCGCTGGGGTGCGCGCTGGTGAGGTCGATGCGGGTGCGCGGGGCATCCGCGAAGTGCAGGAGCGGCGATGGCCCGCCGAGGTCGGCGAGCTCGTACCGCCAGACCTTCCACATGTGCTCCGCGATGTTGCCCGGCGTCTCGCCGGTCGCGGCGCCCAGGGTCACCTGTGCAGCGCCGCCCGCGGGCTGGGTCGGCGGGTTCAGCGCGCCTCCGAGGACGCCGGGGTCGCCCGCAGAGTCATCCGGCGTGTCGGTCACCGCCTGCTCCTCCGTACGCCACACGCAGAAACCCTAGACGCAGCCGCGGACTGGGGCGGGGAGCCGGGCCGGGTTTGCGTGGATTCCTAGGCTTCACGTTCGGAGCACGGCACGAGTGTGCCGGCGCAGGGGCTCTACCTGCTCGACTCGACGTACACCGAGGATGGCGCGATCGAACGCTGGGTCGCCCAGTGGGGCGACGCGGTCAGAGCCCTGTTGTAGCCCACTGCAGTCCGAGGCTGCTGAGGCTCACGACGAGCCAGAGCACGCCGCCAAGCAGCAGCGGCTTCACGCCCGCGCGGCGCAGCGCGCCGATGTCGGTCGAGAGGCCGATGGCGGCAAGCGCCGTCGCGATGAGAAACTGCGACACCGCGACGATCCCCGGATGCCACATCGTCGGGATGACGCCGGTGGAGTTCACGAGGGCTGCGACGGCGAACCCGACGAGGAACCACGGCACGAGCCGGAGCACGCCGAGCCACGTCAGGCGGCGCGGCGGCGCGGGCGCAACGCCGGACGAGGCGAGGGTCGGACTGGATGGTCCAGTCGGCGGCGCGCTGGTCCGCAGTCGTGCGCGATCGACCCATGCGGCGAGACCCACGCTGACCGGGATGATCATCAGCGTCCGCACCAGTTTGACGACGACGGCGTAGTTCGCGGCGTCCTGCCCGTACGTCGTCGCCGCCGCGACGACCGACGAGGTGTCATTGACCGCAGTGCCCGCGAAGAGTCCGAAGGCGTGCTGGCTCATGCCGAGCAGGTGCCCGACGAGCGGGAAGACGATGACCGCGGCGATATTGAAGAGGAAGATCGTCGAGACCGCATAGGCGATGTCGGCGCTCGCGGCACCGATGATGGGAGCCACCGCCGAGATCGCGGAGGCTCCGCAGATGCCCGTGCCGACGCCGATGAGGGTGCGCAGATCGCCGACCACGCCCAGCCAGCGGCCGAGCAGCCAGGCGGCTACGAGGCAGATCGCGAGCGTGCCGAGCATGACGGGCAGCGACTCGAGGCCGACGCGGGCGGCTTCGCCGATCGAGAGCTGCAGGCCGAGGATGACCACCGCGCCCTGCAGCACCCGCCTCCCGGCGAACGAGATGCCGGCGCCGAAGGATGCACCCGGGCGAGCGGCGAGTCGCACCGCGACCCCGATGACGATCGCGGGCACGGCGCTGCCGACGAGCGGCACGAACGCGCCGACGAGAGTCGCGACCGCGGCAATCGCGGCGGCGAGCGCCAGTCCGGGCAGCGCGGCGACGATGCGGTTCACGAAGCGGAATTCCTCACTGCTCAGGTCGCCGACATACCGGCTTCGTTGTGCCCCCGACAGGACTCGAACCTGCAACCTAACGCTTAGGACGCGCTTGCTCTTCCATTGAGCTACGGAGGCGTGGCGGACGGTCCATCGTACCGGGCGGGCCCAGCCGCTCTCGAGCCGACTCCGCTCCCGCAGCCACTCCGAACAGCATCGGTGCATCCTTCCGCGCCGGGGCACGCACAGCCGAGCCCTCGATCGGGCTCGTCTCGGCCGGCGACGCTCGAAGACTGAACGGTTCCGGCGCGCCAAAAAGTGAACGGTCGCCAGGCCGTTCAGCCGGCGGGTTCGTCGGTGATGGTTCGAGTGCCGGGAGGCTGCCGATGCCTCTCCTCAAAGCCGGTAGCCGGCCCGCACCGTTGAGGGCAAGAGGATCACGGAGGCGCACGCTCAGCGGGACGAGATGAGTGGGAAGAACGGGTTCGCGACGTCGTGCTCGAACGAGAGATAGCCGAACTCGTCGACGAGCATCAACCCGTAACGTCGGGGCCGGGCGAGTTCACGGGGCAGGCCCACTTGCCGGTGCGCGTCGGTGGGCCAGGCGACCCAGTCCGGCGCGGTCGCGAACAGCGCCCACTCGAAGTGCTGAGAACTCCGGTCACGCCGTATTCACGATCGGGGCGTGACTACTTACCCGCCTGTGGCATGTCCATCTCCGCGATACCGCTCGCACCGAGGATGTCCGTCGCAAGCAGTGCGGTATGGAGTGGGCTGAGGTCCGTGCCAAGGTCTCGGCCGAGGATCTCTTCGGCACGCCGGAGCCGGTAACTCACGGTGTTCTTCGAGACGTGAAGCCGACGTGCAGCTGCGTATTGGCTGCGATTGACATTCAGGTACTCCAGCATCGTGCTGCGCAGATCGGTCTCGCGACCACCGGCACCGAGAAGACCGCCGAGCTGAACCTCCAGGAATCTCCGCAGCCGCTCGGGCCGGGCGGCGAGTTCTGCAACAGCCCCATATTGGTCGTAGGACAGGATTCGCCCGAGGTTCCGCCACCCTGCCATCGTGGCGACTCGTTGCATAGCTCTCGCCTCGTCATGGCTGGCGATAAACCCGGCGGCTCCCCTACCAGGGAGGCCGACGGCCAGCGTCCATCCGTTGCACTGAGTCGGCGGCTCCAAGTGGAGATCGTCAGCAGTGCGGACACTGCCCCACGCCCAGAGGACGTTCGGTGCGATCATCACTTTGAAGATCTGATCGCATCCCATACTCTCCAGAGCCTGCACGGTCGTCGTCACGAGCTTCTGAGGCTCTCGCCGCTTGCTGAATGCGACGGCCGCTACATGAATGCGGTCGAGTGGATATCGGGTGACCTGCTCGAACCGTTCCGGTCGCACACGTCCGTTCAGGAGGGCTGCGAGGACCGCCGACTCGGTTTCGTCGAGGAACCGCACGGGGTCGTCCGCAGCCGAGTGCATGTCCACAATGGTGTCGGCGAGCTGATTGTGGGTGCTGACAACCTCGGTCACGATCGCCCGCATTATCGCGCCCTGGTCACCAGGCGCAATAAGCCGTTCACACTCGTGAAGGAGCGCTTCGGTGATCCCGGCTTGCGCCTGATTGAGGGCACGCAATACCGCGGCCAGCGTCACGCCTTCGTTCAGCGCCTCCTGCGCCAACTGCAGCACGACCGGTCGTGTGAAGCGGCCAAGGCCCGGGTCCACGAGTCCGAGGAGTGTGTCCACGAACAGCGTTTCCGTCGTCGCTTGGACCGCGATGCTCAACGACGCGAGAGAGGGATCGGTACTGACGATCAGATCCGCGACGCTCACCGCATTCTGAGTAGCCCATCGCAGAGGTCCGGGTCCAAGGTGCTGACGCGCAACTCCCTGCGCGTTGTCGGGCAACTCGCTAGGTGCACCGACCCGTGAAGTGAGTTCCAGGACCCAGGCGAAGGGCTGCGGGGCACCAGTCGGAATGGGGGTAGTCAACTGAACCTGATTCGGAGGAAACCAATTGGTCTGCTTCGTCCGGTGATCGTATTCTTGACCGCCATCCACGGTCTCACTC
This sequence comes from Gryllotalpicola sp., assembly GCF_027352875.1. Lineage (NCBI taxonomy): Bacteria > Bacillati > Actinomycetota > Actinomycetes > Micrococcales > Microbacteriaceae > Gryllotalpicola > Gryllotalpicola sp. The sequence goes on along the minus strand of NZ_DAIEII010000080.1, from coordinate 21,879 downwards.
ACCTATCTTCTTGGGCTCCGAACGCGTCCGCGAAGCTGATACTGCCGCGGCTTTCGCGGAGGTCCGCATCAAGGGAGTTCAACATCCGAGAGTTTTCGATGATGATCATGTGCACGTCCTGCGAATCAGCGTAGTGCCGGTGCCAGATCCACGGCGGAGTGAAGACGAAATCGCCCGTTTTCCACTTGACGATCTGGTCTCCGATCTCCGACCATCCGCTTCCGTCAGCGACATAGTGGATCGACTCGTGGACATGACGCTGCAGGTCTGTCGCAGTGTCTGCGGGAATCATCTGAAGGATGAACTCAACCGTCTTCATGGGCAGATGACGGAGCAGGCCGAGATGGGATGGGTTGTCGGTCGTCCCTTTCAGCCAGTACGCATCCTCCGAGTGGGTGACGAGATTCGGCTCGATGACATGCTGGTCGTCTCGATTGTGCATGCGGTTCAGTTCCTGCATGAATTCCTGCAGTCCCTCTTCGCTCAGTTTTCCGTTCGTGTTATCCATCAACCCTCTCCTCGTTCGTTAGGACTGTACAAACTTGCTCGAGTCAATCGACGGGCAACTCGCTGGACCTGAAAGTCTCTCGTGTAACGAGTGTGGCGATCAAGGAGAGCAGCGCGAGTGCCGCGATGTAGATGGCAACCGACCAGATGCTGTGGGTCCCGGCGAGAAGTGCGGTGGCGATCAGCGGCGTGAAGCCTCCCGCGAGCATCGCCGTGAGCTGAACCCCTAGGGAGACCCCGCTGAGCCTTACGCGTGTCGGGAAGAGCTCCGCGAAGAACGCGCCCGACGGAGAGGCGAGGGGTGCGTGACCCAACCCCATCGCAAGGATCAGAGCCAAGTAGACCAGAGGCAGGGACGTCGTGTTCATCAGGAGGAAGAACGGGGCGGCGAACACCAGTAGGAACGCTGCCCCGAAGATCATCACCGGACGGCGTCCGATTCGGTCGGACAGCGCGCCCCAGAGTGGAGCCGTGACCATCTCCACGACGGCGGCAACAAGAACGGCGTTCAGAATACCGGCGCGCTCCATGCCTAGGAATTGACTCCCATAGGTAACTGAGAACGTTGCGAGGAGGAAGAACGCCGCGGTCTCGCCCGACTTCATCCCGATCACCAGCAGAATCCCTCGCCAATGGCTTCGAATGACCTCGACCATCGGAGCTCGCGCGGTGCGGTTCTGGCTCTTGACGTCCTCGAACACGCTGGTCTCGGGCACGCCCAATCGCACTGCCAAACCGATTCCGACCAACACCAGGCTGATCAGGAACGGCACCCGCCAGCCCCAAGCGATGAACGCATCCTTGTTGAGCGCTCCCGCGAACGCGCCGAAGATGAGAGTCGCGAGAACGAGTCCGCCGGCCATGCCCACCGCCGGCCATGCGCCCAAGAACCCGCGTCGCGCGGACCCTTTGCCACCGGACTCTGCTGCCATGACGAAAGCCCCGCCTTGCTCGCCGCCCATTGCAATTCCCTGAACGAGGCGCAGGGCGACCAGAAGGATCGGAGCCCAGATACCGATCGTCTGATAGGTCGGCAGCAGTCCGATGACAGTGGAGAAGACGCCCATCGCGGCCATCGTGATGATCAGCACCCGCTTTCGACCGATTCGATCGCCGAGGTTGCCGAAAATCACACCTCCGAGCGGCCGGGCGACGAAACCCACGCCGAAGGTCGCCAACGATGCCAACGTGCCGACGACGGGGTCCACCTGCGGAAAGAACAACGGGCCGAATACCAGGGCGGCCGCGGTCCCATACAGAACGAAGTCGTACATCTCCATAGCGGTGCCAACCGCCGTAGCGGCGACAGTGCGCGGCGTCATCCGCGGAACAGTTGGTTCCGACAGGGTCAGAACCGACTCATTGGTGGACATAGGAGCTTCCTTTCTGACGGCGCGGGCTTCGTCGCCCGGCTCGTATCGGCCTGTTCTGAGAGAATTTGTGCCTAGGCAACGTGAAGTCGCACGGCCACGCACGACGGAGCAGCGCTAGCTGGCGGAACTGGCCTTAGCGCGGGTCGTGTAGCTACGCTGCAACTCGGCCCACCGGCGTCCCGTCTCGATCGCGCCGTCGAGATACGCCTGGGGAGCCGTTTGGTACGGCGGCCGGGCCGGGCCGGGATCGGTGACACCAGCCGCGGCGATCCGCGCCTTGTCGAGGGGGATGTTGTATTTGGAGAACTGCGAGAAGTCGCCATCCGGCATGAGCGTCGAGTAGGCCCGCTTGAGGTCCCGGCTGATCGCGTCAGCGGCGTCCCAATCGGAAGAGGCCATCGCCTCGCGCAACCGCTCAAGCGGCTCGGTACCGCATGCGGCGCTGGGGGTCCAGCAAGCAGCGACATGTTGACCGGCCGCTCGACGAGCATCCAGCCAGTCGGCATCCATGGGAAGCAGTCGGATCTCGTCGCCGCAGGCCTGGACATCATCCGCGTACTGGCTGCCAAGAGATGTGTACTTCGCGCCGATGAGCGTGGGGATCGCCGCAAGCCTCGCGTACAACTCCGAAGAGATCTTTCCCTTGAATGCCGCGGGGTTGTCGTACAAGATGACGGGGACGTCCGGCAGAGCGTCCGCGATATCGGAATAGAAGCGAACGATCGAGTCATCGTCCATCTCGCACCACATCGGTCGTCCGAGGAACAAGCCGTCGACTCCGATGTCCAGGAGCATGCGGGCGCGGCGGATCGTGTCTCGGGTGTTCAGTGTGGTTGCGCCGGCGAACGTCGGCGTCGTGCCGCTCTCGGACACGACGGTCTTCATGAAAGTGACGACTTCGTCCTCAGTGAGGGTCGCGCCTTCGCCAAACGTACCGAGCGTGATGATGGCGTCGACGACCGGAGCCACTGCGCGAATCATCGAGGTGGTCACGTCCACATTGACCGTGCTGCTCGCGTCCCAGCGCCCGGCGTCAGGTGTTGCGGGTGTCGGCACGATTCCCAGAACGCCGACCAAGTCCCGAGCCGTATACCGCTGCGCCAACTTATCCTCCTTGATAACCAACGCGCCGATGTGGACCATGGCGTCCGCTGCGCGCAAGCATCATTGCATGCCGGCAATGCTCGGATCTTGGTCCCGCAGACCAAACTTGCCCGGAATGCGGTGATCAGGCGCGCGTCGAGGTGGGGTTCCAGCACGGGTACGCCGTGAAGGGCCGGTGAAGCAGCGATACTTCGAGTTGATTCGTTGGGGATGTAGCGGATCTGCTGCCTCGGAGATGGTCGAGGTGTCACCCGGTTACGGGTCGGCGTGGTTCGTCGATGCCGGCAGCGCGAAGGCTGCGGATCTGGCCTCACCCGATGAGCAGGGGTGCGTTCCTTCAGGACGGAGTTGCTCGTCCCTCAAGCTCCGAGGCCTCATCAGGGCGAAGGGACGCCGGGGCTACGCCGCCTCGGCGAAGTAGTCCTCCCACTCGGGCTGCAGGTGCTCCGAGGCGCCGCGGACCAGCCAGGTCGGCTCATGGGGCATCCGCGGGGTGAAACGCAGGTGCCAGCCGAGCTCGTGCAGCATCCGGTCGCCCTTGACGTTGTTGCAGCGCAGGCAGCAGGCGACGAGGTTCTCCCACGAGTCCTGCCCGCCCTTCGAGCGCGGCAGCACGTGGTCGATCGTGCTCGCCGGCTTCGCGCAGTAGGCGCAGCGGTGGGCGTCCCGGCGCAGCACCCCGCGGCGCGACACGGGCACGTTGCGGCCGTGCGGCAGGCGCACGTAGCGCGTGAGCAGGATGACGGAGGGGCGGTCCCACACGTCGGCGACGCCGAACACCGGATGCTCGGCATCCACCTGCACCACCGTCGCCTTGTTGTTCATGACGAGCGCGAGGGCCCTCTTGAACGACACGACCGCGAGCGGTTCGTAACCGGCGTTCAGAACGAGAGTGCGCATGGAGGCCCCTTTTAAGACGCAAACGGCGCCGTCACGAGGACGACGCCGAAGGAGACTGCCACCTGGCAGGAGTGCCGGTGGTGGTGATGGTGGTAGCGGTGCATCACAACAGGAGGGTAACCCCGAAAAATGCGAAACGACCCGGATTGCCCCACGCCGTGTCGCTCACCGCGGCGTCAGTGCTTGATCCCGAACCGCACGATGTAGTAGCTCGACGTCCAGATCGGGCGGCTCTGCACGGCCTTGCCGCGCTCCGGCGCGTCGAGGATCATGCCCGGGCCGGCGTAGAAACCGTCGTGCGAGCCGTCGGAGAGCACGATGACATCGCCGGGCTGCGCATCGGCCGCCGAGATGCGGGTGCCGATCCAGCCTTGCGCCGAGACCGAGTGAGGCAGGCTGATGCCGAACTGGCCGTACACCCAGCGCACGAAGCCTGAGCAGTCGAAGCCGGCCGGGGTGTCGCCGCCGTAGACGTAGGGCACGCCGCGGTACCTCTGCGCGGTGGCGAACACGGCCGCGAGCGAGAAGTTCGGCTGCGGCGGGTTGGCGAGGGCCTGCACGTACGACGGGCCCGAATAGGCGGCCCGGTAGCTCGCCAGGCTCGCCGCAGCGGCCTGGGCGGCGGCGGTGAGAAGCTGCGTCTGGGTCTGCGAGGTGAATCCGTCGTGCACGGTCTTGGCGGCGGCGACGTTGCCGGCAACGGTCACGCTCTGCACGCCTTGAGCCTGCCGGACGACCTCGGTCGTGGTGGCGCTCGGGGCCAGCGCGTATGCCGGCAGCGCAGCGGTGGCGACGACGCCGACCGCGAAGACGACGGCGAGCGCCTTGATGACGGGCTTCCCGCTGCGGCGGACCGCCACGGACTTCGCCGCCTTCGCCTCGGCGGCCGCGAAGCGCTTGACGGCTTTCGCGCGGATCGTCGCCAGCTGGTGCACCGCGATCGAGCGGCGGCGGTCGGCGGCCTCGTGGGCGAGAGCCGCCGACTTGGCCTCGCGGCGGGTGGAGGGGGACGCGACCCCCTTCACCGCGGGGTGGCCTATTGAGTTGAGATCGAGAGATGTTTCGAGAATCGCCAAGGGGTTTACCTGTTCGGTGGGGGTGGCCGGGGCTCCGACACTTGGACTCGACCGAGAGTACGGGAAGGTAACGGGAATGTCACATCCCCCCAGGCGTGTTCGGCGCATTGCCAGAGGATTGCCAGAGGCGGAATCGGGCCTTACGCCGCGATGAAGATGTGGCTTGCGGTCTCGAAGTCGAGATCGATCGGGGGGTAGCCGTCGACCGCCGCCGCGACCCGGCCGCCGACGCGGGCGAGCGTCACCGTGTTGCCCGGCAGGATGCCCCCGGCACGCAGCGTCGCGAGCAGCTCCGGCTCGAACTGCACCGGCTCGCTGAGACGGCGGATGGTGCTCGTCACCGGGCCCGGGGCTCCGGCGATGGCATCCGTCGCGCGGCGCACCCCGTCGAGGAACGTCGTCGACAGAGCGGAACCGGCGTCGTCGAGACTCGGGATCGGCGTGCCGTAGGGCGACTCGGTCGGGTTGCCGAGCAGCGCCACGATGCGCTCCTCGACGAGGTCGCTCATGACGTGCTCCCAGCGGCAGGCCTCGTCGTGGAGGAACTCCCACTCGAGGCCGATGACGTCGCTGAGCAGCCGCTCGGCGAGGCGATGCTTGCGCATGACGTCGATCGCGCGGCGGCGGCCCGCCTCGGTGAGCTCGAGGTGGCGGTCGCCTGAGACGCGGACCAGGCCATCGCGCTCCATGCGTGCGATCGTCTGCGACACGGTGGGGCCGGAGTGCCCGAGCCGCTCGGAGATGCGCGCGCGCAACGGCACGATGTCCTCCTCCTCGAGGTCGAGGATCGTGCGCAGGTACATCTCCGTCGTGTCGACGAGATCGGTCACTTCAGCGGCTCCAGTGGGCTTGCGCAGGCGCGTGCGGCGCGCGTGCCCTCCCAGCCTACGAAATAGGATCGGGATATGGCCTCGATCGTGCTGCCCGATGAACTCAAGCCCGCCGACGGACGCTTCGGATGCGGTCCGTCGAAGATCCGCCAGGAGGCGATCACGGCCCTCGCGACCGCCGGCGTCGAACTGCTCGGCACCTCGCATCGCCAGAGGCCGGTCAAGCACCTCGTCCACTCGGTCAAGGAGGGGCTCGCCGAACTCTTCGCACTGCCCGAGGGGTATGAGATCATCCTCGGCAACGGCGGCTCGACCGCGTTCTGGGACGCCGCGGCCTTCGGCCTCATCGAGAAGCGCTCCGAGAACCTCACCTTCGGCGAGTTCGGCGCGAAGTTCGCCAAGGCCGCCGCGGCTCCGTGGCTCGACGCACCCGTCGTCGTCGACGCCCCCGCGGGCACCCGCTCGGCGCTCGTCGCGGTCGAGGGCGTCGACGTGTACGCGTACCCGCACAACGAAACCTCGACCGGCGTCATGCACCCGGTGGTGCGCGCCGCGGGCGATGCCGGCGCGCTCACCGTCGTCGACGCGACGAGCGCCGCAGGCGGCATCCTTTTCGACACGACCGAGGCGGATGTCTACTACTTCGCCCCGCAGAAGAACTTCGCCTCGGACGGCGGCCTGTGGCTCGCCGCCGTGAGCCCTGCCGCGATCGAGCGCATCGAGAGCATCGCCACCTCGGGCCGCTACATCCCCGAGTCCCTCTCCCTCAAGCTGGCGCTCGACAACTCGCGTCTCGACCAGACCCTCAACACCCCGGCGATCGCGACGCTGTTCCTCATGAACGAGCAGACCCGCTGGATCAACGAGGAGGGCGGGCTCGCCTGGGCCGATGCCCGCACGAAGAAGTCGTCGGGTCTGCTCTACGACTGGGCCGAGTCGGTCTCGTACGCGACGCCGTTCGTCGCGAACGACGCCGAGCGTTCGCAGGTCGTCGTCACCATCGACTTCGAGGACATCGACGCGGCCGAGATCGCTGCGACGCTGCGCGCCAACGGCATCGTCGACACCGAGCCCTACCGCAAGCTCGGCCGCAACCAGCTACGCATCGCGACCTTCACCGCGATCGAGCCGTCCGACGTGGCCCAGCTCATCCGCTCGATCGAGTACGCGGTCGAGCACTTGGGGTAGCAACCGTCAGGCAGCCTGCGCGAGGTCGGCGCTGTCGAGGATCGTGTATGCGTAGCCCTGCTCGGCGAGGAAGCGCTGACGGTTCTGGGCGAAATCCTGGTCGACGGTGTCGCGCGCGACGAGCGTGTAGAAGTTCGCGTGCAGACCGGATTCCTTCGGTCGCAGCAGCCGCCCGAGACGCTGTGCCTCCTCCTGGCGCGACCCGAACGAGCCCGACACCTGGACGGCGACGGTGGCCTCGGGGAGATCGACCGAGAAGTTCGCCACCTTCGACACCACGAGGACGGTGAGATCACCGTCCCGGAAGCGCTGGTAGAGCGACTCGCGCTCGGTCACCGGCGTCTGGCCGGTCAACGCGGGCGCGTTCAGCGCCTCGGCGAGCTCGTTGATCTGGTCGAGGTACTGGCCGATGACAAGGATGCGCTCTCCGGCGTGCTTCTCGACGAGCCGCTTCACGACATCGAGCTTCGCGGGGGCGGTGGCGGCGAGCCGGTAGCGCTCCTCATCGGCCGCGGCCGCGTACTCGAGCCGGTCGGAGGCCGGCAGGTCAATGCGCACCTCGTAGCAGGCGGCCGGCGAGATGAATCCCTGCGCCTCGATCTCCTTCCAGGGAGCGTCGAAGCGCTTGGGGCCGATGAGCGAGAACACGTCGCCCTCGCGGCCATCCTCGCGCACGAGCGTCGCCGTGAGCCCCAGTCGGCGCCGAGCCTGCAGTTCGGCGGTGAGCTTGAACACGGGCGCGGGCAGCAGGTGCACTTCGTCGTAGATGATGAGGCCCCAGTCGAGGGCGTCGAGCAGGGCGAGATGGGCGTATTCGCCCTTCCGCTTGGCGGTGAGGATCTGGTAGGTCGCGATGGTGACGGGCTTGACCTCCTTCGCCGAGCCCGAGTACTCGCCGATCTCCTCCGCCGTCAGCGAGGTGCGTCTGAGCAGTTCGTCGCGCCACTGCCGGGCGGACACGGTGTTGGTGACGAGCACGAGCGTCGTCGTCTTGGCCGTAGCCATCGCGCCCGCGCCGACCAGCGTCTTGCCGGCGCCGCAGGGCAGCACGACGACGCCGGAGCCGCCGTCGAAGAAGCTCTCGACGGCCTTGTTCTGGTAGTCGCGCAGATGCCAGCCGTCCTCGTTGAGGTCGATGCGATGCGGCGTGCCGGGCGTGTAGCCGGCGAGATCCTCCGCCGGCCAGCCGAGCTTGACGAGCTCCTGCTTGAGGGCGCCGCGCGCCCAGGCCTGCACCGCGAAGGCGGAGTCTCCGATGCGCTCGCCGAGCAAGGGCGCGATGCGCTTGGCGCCCGCGACCTCGATCAGAACGGGGACGTCGGTCGAACTCAGCACGAGCGCGCCGTCCGCATCGCGCTCGATGACGAGGCGGCCGTAGCGCCCCACGGTCTCGCGGATGTCGACGGACACCGTCTGCGGCACCGCGAATTTCGAGTAGCGCTCCAGCGTCGCGAGCATGTCCTCCGCGGTGTGACCGGCGGCGCGCGCGTTCCAGAGGCCGAGCCGGGTGATCCGGTAGGTGTGGATGTGCTCCGGCGCGCGTTCGAGTTCGGCGAAGACGGCGAGGTCGTGACGTGCATCCTCGGCCTGAGGGTGGGCCACTTCGAGCAGGACAGTGCGGTCGCTTTGCACGATAAGAGGGCCGTCAGCCATAACGTGCAACTCTATCGCGGGCGGTGCATCGCAGCCTGTGAACGGCAGGCTGCGGCGGAATCCGCTAGAGCGGCCGCACGGCGGTGATCGATGCGAGCGGCAGCGTCCGCTCGACGCCGGCTCGCCGGTCGCGGCCGCGCATCCTGCCGCCGCCGACGCCCGTCGGCTCGATCGTGAACTCCTGTTCGTCCCCGCCCGGCAGGCCGACGGTGACGAGCAGCGGTCGGCGATCGCGGACCGCGACCTCGAGTTGGCGGGTCAGCCACGCGGTCGGCGACTGCGGCTCGCCGGCATCCTTCTCGCGCAGCCGCTTGACGAGCTGGCCCGCCCGGTCGGGCAGCTCGAGCGAGGCGGTCGTCACCGCGTGGCGCTTGCGCACGCTCACCGGCTTGCCTTTGGCATCCTCGGCGACGACCGGATAGCGGGCGTCCGCGAACGCCCAGTACACCACGTCGCGGGCGAAGCGCGAGCCCAGGGCGCTGTCGTCGATGCGTTGCAGCGAGAGCGGGAGGAACGCCTTGTCGACGGCGATCTGCGAGATGAGGGCGGGATCGCTCGATGAGATCACAGTGCGGAACGCCGCATGCGCCGCCTGGTCGCGCACCCGCACCCGCCCGTAGCGGCTCGCCGATTCGGAGATGAGATAGTCGAGCGGCTGCGGGATTCCGGTGAGCGAGATCGCCTCGAGGAAGCCGCGCAGCGACTCCGCGGTCTCACCGGCGCCTATCGCGCGCTCGATGCTCGAAGCGGAGACGCGGTAGGTAGAGGCGAGCGCCCGGCTCTCGACGTCGGCCAGGGCGCGCAGCCGGGCGTCGACGGCCGGCGCGAGCGGTCCGGGGGCGACGATGGAGAGGTCCTGCTGCACGTAGACCTTGTCGACCTCGCCGGGCAGATGGGGCACGAGGAGGGCGACGGCGTCCTCCGGGCTGCCGGCGAGCAGCGCCGATCCGTAGCTGCTGGGGATGTCGCCGACGCGGATGCCGAGGAGTTCGGAGGTCGGCTCGAAACGGCTTGAGAGCGTCACGAGCATCTCGCCGGCGGCTGGCATGAGCCACTCGAGCACCTCGTGGAGATCGCTCCCCCAGCGGGTGTGCGCACGCTCGCCGAGCAGTTCGCGGATGGCATCCGGCAGGGCGGCGAGCCAGCTGATCGCGAGCTCCTGCCAGCGCAGGGCGGTGGTGAGCCTCAACCAGCGCTCGGCGCCCGCGGTGGTGAGGACGAGCGAGCCATCGCGGGCGATGAGCTCGGAGGTGTAGGCGAGCCAGAGCAGGGCGGGCACCGTCGTCGTGTCGACGCCCATGGCCATGGCCACGCGTCGAGTGTCGGGCAGACTGAGGCCGCCCTTCTGCAGTTCGCGGGCCGGCTCGCGGTCCAGCTGAAGCAGCAGCTCGGCGACTGCCTGGACCGTGTGGAAGGCGCGCTCGGCGGCGACCGGGTCGATGTCGGCCGCGGTCTGGGTCGGCAGCAGCACGAGCGGGAACGGCTGCCGGGATCCGATGAGGTCCTCGATGCTCGGCAGGCCCATGCTCGGCCAGGCCCGCAGCAGCGCTCGCACGCCGTCGTAGGTGCGCAGCCCGCCGCCCTCGACATAGGCGAGGGCGGATGCGCGGAGGCGGTCGAACCTGGCCTCGGCGGCATCGGAGCCGAGAGCGACGGGGCGGCCCGCCGCGATGGCGGCCAGCATCCCCAGCGCGTGCCGGTCGAGCTGCCCGAGCACGGGCTGCAGCGAGGCCGGCTCGAGCAGCGCCTCGGCGAGGTCGTAGAAGTCCCCGATCTTGCGCGGCAGCTTGCGGTTCTCGATGAGGGCGGTGAGTTCGTCATCGCTCAGCGCGGCGAGGTGCGCTGCGAGCGTCAACGCGCTGGTCATCGCCGGCCTCTTCGGTCGCCCGCGCCGACTACTTCGTCACCTTCCGGTTGGCCCGACTGCGCTGGACGGCGTTGACGATGAAGAGCGCGATGATGCAAGCAACGCCGAGCGGGAGGGCGACGAGCGGCAGCCCGAAGAGGTAGTCCCAGGCGCTGCTCTGCGCCGTCCGGATGTTGAGGTGGAATATGCCCGTGCAGACCATGATGGCGATGATGGCCAGCACCGATGCGCCGATGAGGAACAAGGTCAGATAGGACAGGTACCGCTGAACGGACCCCGTCGGGGTCTTCACGGGCTGAGGTGTTTCAGGGCGGGCCACGTCATCAAGGATAATGAACTTCGGCCGAGGCGCCCTCAGGGGCTTTGCGGCGCAGATTTTCTGAAACGAGGATTTCCCGATGCCAACCGGCAAGGTCAAGTTTTACGACGAGGACAAAGGCTTCGGCTTCATTGCCGGTGACGATGGGCAGGAAGTGTTCCTGCATGCGTCGGCGCTGCCCGCCGGAACGGTCGTCAAGGCCGGGACGCGGCTCGAGTTCGGCATCGCCGACAGCAAGCGCGGCGCCCAGGCGCTCTCGGTGCGCGTGCTCGACGCTCCGCCGAGCATCGCCAAGGCGCGCCGTCCCAAGGCCGACGACATGGCCGTCATCGTCGAGGACCTCGTCAAGCTCCTCGACTCCATCGGCGGCGACCTCCGTCACGGCCGCTACCCGGGCGCCGCGACGGGTCGCAAGGTCGCGCTCATGCTGCGCAAGGTCGCTGACGACCTCGATGCCTGACGAGATCCTGCTCGCTGCCGTCGACCGCGCCCGGGAGGCGCTCGCGGAGATCACGCCCGCGGCGACGATCGGCGCGCCGGCCGGTCACCTCGACGAGGGGGACGGTGTCGTCTCGCTGCTCTTCGAGAACACGATGCCGGGCTATCCGGGCTGGTTCTGGACGGTGTCGCTCTCGCGCGATCCGGCGACCGGGAGCGTCAACGTGCTCGAGACCGAGCTCATGCCGGGCGAGCGCGCCCTGCTCGCACCCGAATGGGTGCCGTGGGCCGACCGGCTCGCCGAGTACCAGGCCCAGCAGCAGGCGCTGCGCGACGCGGCTGCGGCCGCGGGCGAGGAACCGCCGATCGACGAGCTCGCCGTCGTGGCGGCGAGCGAGAGCGAGGACGACCTCGACGACGATCTCGACGAGGGCGATCTCGATACCGGCGATGAGGACGATGACCTCGACGATGTCGACGATGTCGACGACTTCGACGGTGACGACCTCGACGACCAGGTCGAGCTCGAAGACGAGGATGAAGACGACGACGAGGACTTCGCGGACGTCGATGAAGACGGCGATTGATCGTCCCGCCGGTTGAGCGACGGCGCTGCGGCGCGTCGAGACCGGCTACGCCATGACGTACCTCAGCAGGAGCGTGCTGCCTGAACGCAGCACCTGGGCGAGCTCCATCACTTGCACGGCGGCGGCGACCTCGCCGGTGAGCCGGCCGGACCCGGCGCCCTCGAACCTCGCCGCGAGCGTCAGGCAGAGTTCGTCGACGAGCCCCGCAGCGAGCAGCGAGCCGGCAAGGGTCGGCCCGCCCTCGCAGGTGACAAGCGGATACCCCAGGGTGCGCACCGCTGCGATACCGGGCACATCCGCCGCCCGCCCGACGACCCGCAGCTCCGGCGTATCGGACATTCCGTGCGCACGCCGCCAGGCCATACCGCGTTCGCCGAGCAGAGGACCGGAATAGCCTTCGATGCGCACGGTCCCCGCTCCGACGAGGATCGCATCCGCCGGCCAGCGCAGCAGGTCGAAGACCCGCCGGTCGGCGGCGTCCCCCAGCGCGCCCGAGCGCCCGTCGTGTTCGATTGCCCCGTCGAGCGACTCGACGAAGCTCAGCCGCAGCCAGCCGGGGCGCGGCGGGGCGTAGCCCGCGATGATCTCGTCGTCGGACAGGCCCTCGGCGGGCTTCGGCCAGAGCCGGTCGATCGCGACATCACTCATTGAACTCGCCCATGTTGTGCACGAGCGCGCCGGCCGGAGGCCGCCAGCCGAGCAGCGCCTCCGTCATCCGTACTGCGGCGACGGACTCGGGGACGTTGTGCATCCGCACGATCCGGGCGCCCTGCAGGATGCTGAACACCGCGGCCGCGAGCGAACCGCTCACCCGCTCGCCGCGCCCCGCATCGAGCGTCTCGCCGATGAAGTCCTTGTTCGACGCCGCGGCGAGCACCGGCAGGCCAATGTCGGCGATCTCCGACAGGCGCCTCGTGATCTCCAGTGTCTGCAGGGTGTTCTTGTTGAGGTCGTGGCCTGGATCGATGATGAGGCGATGCTCGGGGATGCCGAGTGACACCGCGAGCTCGATCCGCGAGCGCAGGAACGCGCCGATCTCGCCGACGACGTCGCCGTACTCAGGGCGCGGGAACTGGGTGCGCGGCCCCTTGCCCTGTTGGGCTGCGAGCGAGTGGGTGATGACGAGGGTCGCGTCGGAGTCGGCGACGACCCGGCCGAGCTCGAGGTCATGGATGCCCGTGGTGTCATTGACGACATCGGCGCCTGCCGCGATCGCGGCGCGGGCGACCGCGGCGTGGAAGGTGTCGACCGAGATCACCGCATCCGATCGCTCGCGCAGCCTCCGGATGACCGGCACGACCCGCTCGGCCTCCTCCTCGGCGGGGAGCGCAGGCCCCGGCGCGAAGGGCACTCCCCCGACATCGACCCAGTCGGCCCCCGCCAGGGCGGCGGCGAGTGCGGCATCCACCGCGGCGTCGAGGCCGAAAGTACGGCCGACATCGTAGAACGAGTCGGGCGTGCGGTTGACGACCGCCATCACCACCACCTGGCGCGAGAAGTCGAAGGCGTGCGCGCCGATGCGCCGCACCGGATCACGAAGCGGCGGCAGGTAAAGTTCGGCCACGCGGCTACTCGGCGATCGCGTCGAGAGGCACGTCGGGGTCGGCGAGCTTCGCCGCATCCACCGGCGCACCGGAGGCGATGAGGGCCTGGATGCTCTCGTTGACGTCCCACACGTTGACGTTCATGCCGGCGACGAGCCGGCCTCCGGCCACCCAGAACGCGACGAACTCAGCCGATTCGAGCGATCCGCGGATGATCGCGGGCACACCGTGGGTCAAGGGCAGGTAGCCCGCGTACTCCATGCCGACGTCGTACTGGTCGCTGTAGAAGTAAGGCACCTTGTCGAGCACCGCGCCGTGCCCGAGCATGTTCCGCGCCGCGATCCTGCCGCCGTCGATGGCGTTGGCCCAGTGCTCGCTGCGGAGCCGCGCGCCGAGCACCGGATGGATCGGATTGGCGACGTCGCCGGCGGCGAGGACGCCGGGCGCGGCCTGCAGGTGCTCGTCGACGAGGATGCCGTTCTCGACGGCAAGCCCGGCGTCCTCGGCGAGCCCGGTGTTCGGCGGCGCGCCCGCGCCGACGATGACGAGGTCGGCGGCGATGGCGCCGGAGTCCGTCTGCACTCCGGTGACCTGCCCGCCGCGGGAGTCGACGCCGGTGACCCGGGTCCCGTTGACGAAGGTCACGCCGTGCCCGGCGTGCACTCCGGCATAGAACGCGCCGAGCTCGGCGCCGACGCCCGACTCGAGCGGCACCGCCGAGTGGCCGACGACCGTGACGTCGTTACCGTAGCTGCGCGCGTGCGCGGCGACCTCCATGCCGATCCAGCCGCTTCCGACGATGACCACCTGCCTGCCGCCGGAGGCGAGGTCTGCGCGGAGCCCGGCGCTGTCCTCGAGGGTGCGCAGGTAGCGGATGCCGGAGGCGTCGGCGCCGGGCACCCCGAGCGCGCGGGCCGACGCGCCGGTGGCGAGGAGCACGGCGTCATAGCCGAGCACCGCGCCGTCGTCCAGCGCCACGGTGCGCGCAGCGAGGTCGAGCGCGGTCGCGGCGACGCCGACGCGCAGGTCGATCGCGCGGTCGTCGTACCAGGACGGTGGCTGGATCCAGGTGGATTCCTCGCTCGCCGCCAGGTCGCCGAGAAACTCTTTCGACAACGGCGGCCTGAGGTAGGGGACGTGGCTCTCACCCGCGACGAGCACGATCTCGCCGTCGAATCCCTCCTCGCGCAGCTGCTCCGCCGCGCTCGCCGCTGCCAGCCCGCCGCCGACGATGACCATCCGTTCGCTCGCCATGGCCCCAGCCTAGGCGGGGGCGCGCATCGGCACACGGCGCGCATTCGGCATGGACAACAACAACACCCTGGATATTCTCAGGAAACGTGCAGATACTTGTTGGCATGACCGCAGGACCACGCATCCTCATCGTCGACGACGAACCCAATATCCGCGACCTGCTGACGACGAGTCTGCGCTTCGCCAGCTTCGCCGTCCGCGCCGTCGGCAACGGCGCCCAGGCCATCTCGGCCGTCCTCGAGGAGGAGCCGGACCTCATCATCCTCGACGTCATGCTCCCCGACATGAACGGATTCAGCGTCACCAAGCGCCTCCGCGGCGCAGGCTACACGGCGCCGATCCTCTTCCTCACCGCCAAGGACGACACCGAGGACAAGATCACCGGCCTCACCGTCGGCGGTGACGACTACGTCACGAAGCCGTTCAGCCTTGATGAGATCGTCGCGCGCATCAAGGCGATCCTCCGTCGCACCATGCAAGCCGACG
The DNA here is from genome assembly GCF_027352875.1 of Gryllotalpicola sp. NCBI lineage: Bacteria > Bacillati > Actinomycetota > Actinomycetes > Micrococcales > Microbacteriaceae > Gryllotalpicola > Gryllotalpicola sp. The sequence continues at coordinate 6,753 of NZ_DAIEII010000080.1, read as the reverse complement.
ATGACGCCGTCATCCGCGCGGGCGAGCTCACGATGGACCAGGACACCCATGAGGTCTTCGTCGGCGAGACCCCGATCGAGCTCTCGCCCACCGAGTTCAAGCTGCTGCGCTACCTCATGCTCAACCCCAACCGGGTGCTGTCCAAGGCGCAGATCCTCGACCACGTGTGGGAGTACGACTTCAACGGCGACGCCGGGATCGTCGAGAGCTACATCTCGTACCTGCGCCGCAAGGTCGACGCGCACTCGAGTGAGCCGCTCATCCAGACCAAGCGCGGCTTCGGCTACATGCTCAAGGCCGGCAAGGCCTCCTGACCGACCGCAGCCCAACTCGGCCGCGTAGCGTGTGAGCATCATGCACCGATCGATCGCAGCGGCCTGGGCCGCCATCTCGCTGCGTACCAAGGTGACCGGCGTGACGGTGATGCTGCTCACCTTCGGCCTGCTGCTCTCGGGCCTCGGCACGATGCTGCTCTTCCGGCCCGTGCTGCTGCAGCAACTCGATGAGCAGCTGCAGGCGGCATCCGCCCCGGCCAACATCAACGCGGTCTTCGACTCGGCCCAGGCGCACGCCGCGATCATCGATGACGACGGCACCCGCACCGACTACTTCATGGTGCGCTACGACGCCCAGGGCGCGCTCGGCGCCACGAACTGGACGGCCGCCGCTGCGGCGACGCAGCCCGTCGTGCCGAAGACGATGACGGTGGCGCAGGGCAAGGACTGCGCCGCCGGCGGCCCGTTCACCATCGCCAACGCCTCAGGCACCGTGCAGTACCGGGCGCTGTGCAAGGTCGTCACCTACGCGAGCACCTCGCAGCAGGGCACGGTCATCGTCGCCGTCTCGACCGAGCAGATCAACTCCGCGATCGCGAGCTACCTGTCGATCTTCCTCGGCTTCTCGGTCATCGTCGTCGTGGTCGGCGCCGTCCTCACTCGGATGCTCGTCACCGCGGCGTTCGCCCCGCTGCGCGAGGTCGAACGCACCGCGGCCGCCATCGCGGACGGCGACTACAGCCAGCGCCTCGGCGGCGCCGAGCCCAACACCGAGGTCGGCCGCCTCAACCGCTCGCTCAACACGATGCTGGGCCGCATCGACCGCGCCTTCCGCGATCGCGCGCGCACCATCGAGCAGATGCGCCGTTTCGTGGGGGATGCCAGCCACGAGCTGCGCACGCCGCTCGTCACCGTGCGCGGTTACGCGGAGCTCTACCGCATGGGCGCGCTGAGCACCCCGGAAGAAGTGACCCAGGCGATGGGCCGCATCGAGAAGGAAGCCGTGCGCATGGGCCTCCTCGTCGAAGACCTGCTGGAGCTCGCGCGCCTCGACGAGGCCCGTCCGCTCGACCTCGCGCGCGTCGACCTGCTGCCTCTCGCGCACGACGCCGCACTGGACGCCGGCGCCGCCAACCCCGACCGCACCTTCCGCGTCGTCGCCTCCATCCAGGGCGGCGGCACCGGCGTCCGGACGCTCGCCGCGCCGCCGCGCCCCGCGCCCATCGACGGCGCCACCGGGCCGATCGCCCTCGCGGGCTCGGCTCTCGCCCGGCTGCGCCGTGGGCGCTCGCGGCGCAGCCAGGTGGTCCTGACAGAGACCGTGCCGCTGCACCTCGACGACATCCCCACCCCTCAGACACTCCCCGCGATCGTCCTGGGCGAGGAAAACAAGCTCCGCCAGGTGCTCGCCAACCTCATCGCCAACGCGGTCCGCTACACGCCGGCGGGCTCTCCCATCGAGATCGGCGTCACGGTCGACCTCGTCGGCCGTCGCGCCCTGCTCGACGTCATTGATCACGGCGAGGGGATCCCGCCGCAGATCCGCGAGAAGATCTTCCAGCGCTTCTGGCGCGCCGACACCTCGCGCACCCGCGAGACCGGCGGCTCAGGGCTCGGGCTGGCGATCGTCAACTCGATCGTGCGCGCCCACCGCGGCAGCGTAGCGGTGCTCGACACCCCGGGCGGCGGGGCGACGTTCCGCGTGGCGCTGCCCCTCGCCGGGTAGCTCAGGCCGTCGCCAACTCGACGATGAGCGGGCGGAGGTGCTTCGGCACCCCGAGACGTTCGGCGATGCGCTCGACGCCCTCGACCACGGGCAGCCCGGCCGCGGCCGTGCGCGCGTCCGACGGGACCACGAATCCGAAGAGCGCGAATGCCTGCTCCATATCCTCACCATCGGCGAAAGCCCCTCCGCCGTTACCGCTCGCCCCTCACAACCGGACGCACCGATCCCCCATCCACAGGGCGCTTCCGCGCCGGGGCCGCCGCGTGCCGCCCCCGCCCTAGCGTCTGGCCATCCCTACCCCACCACTGAAGGAGACTCCCATGGCCATCTTCCAGGTCGACGCCGACGTCGTGCACTCCACGACCACCGCCGCCCAATCCACCCTCGCGCGACTGCAGAACGAGGCTCAGACCCTCACCGCGCAGCTCGCGGGTCTGCAGCAGTCCTGGTCGGGCAGCGCGGCAAGCGCCTTCCAGACCGTGCTCGGCGAGTGGCAGAAGGCGCAGCTCGAGCTCGAAGAGGCGATGAGCAGCATCCACACCGCCCTCCAAGCTGCGGCCAGCCAGTACGCGGACGTCGAGCAGCACAACGCGCACATGTTCATGAGCTGAACGGCATCGCGCCGAAAAACGGAGCGGGGCGCCCCGAGAATGGGGTGCCCCGCTCCTGCTGTGCCGGCGACGCACGGGGAATCGTGGCGCCGCCACCCTCTCGCGCAACGAACGTCTCTTCGCCTCTCGAAGGCGTCCGGCACGCAGCACAGAGGCGGGACACCCTGAAAGGGGTGTCCCGCCTCTGATGATCTACCGGAGTCTCGGTGCCCTGCGACTACTCGACCCCGACCCTCAGATCAGAAGTCCATGCCGCCGCCATCGGGCATCGGCGGGGCCGAAACCTTCTCGGGCTTGTCGGCGACGACGACCTCGGTGGTGAGGAACAGGCCTGCGATCGACGCCGCGTTCTGCAGCGCGGAGCGAGTCACCTTGGCCGGGTCGATGATGCCCTGCAGGATGAGATCGCCGTACTCGCCGGTAGCGGCGTTGAGGCCCCAACCCGCGGGCAGCTCGGCGACCCTGGCCGCGACAACGCCCGGCTCGAGGCCGGCGTTGAGCGCGATCTGCTTGAGCGGGGCCGAGATGGCGACCTTGACGATGTTGGCGCCGGTCGCCTCGTCGCCGGTGAGCTCGAGCTTGTCGAACGCGGTCTTGCCGGCCTGGATGAGCGCGACGCCGCCACCGGCGACGACACCCTCTTCCACTGCGGCCTTGGCGTTGCGCACCGCGTCCTCGATGCGGTGCTTGCGCTCCTTGAGCTCGACCTCGGTGGCCGCACCCGCCTTGATGATGGCGACGCCGCCGGCGAGCTTGGCGAGACGCTCCTGGAGCTTCTCGCGGTCGTAGTCGGAGTCGGTGTTCTCGATCTCCTGCCGGATCTGCTTGACGCGGCCCTCGATCGCGGACACCTCGCCGGCGCCCTCGACGATGGTCGTCTCATCCTTGGTGATGACGACCTTGCGGGCACGGCCGAGCAGATCGAGGGTGACGTTCTCGAGCTTGAGGCCGACCTCCTCGGAGATGACCTGGCCGCCGGTGAGAATCGCGATGTCCTGGAGCTGGGCCTTGCGACGGTCGCCGAAGCCGGGGGCCTTGACGGCGACCGACTTGAAGATCCCGCGGATCTTGTTGACGATGAGAGTCGCGAGGGCCTCGCCGTCGACGTCCTCAGCGATGATGAGGAGCTGCTTGCCGGCCTGGATCACCTTGTCGACAACGGGCAGCAGGTCCTTGATCGATGAGATCTTCTGGTTGGCGATGAGGATGTACGGGTCCTCGAACACCGCCTCCTGGCGGTCAGGGTCGGTGACGAAGTACTGCGACAGGAAGCCCTTGTCGAAGCGCATGCCCTCGGTGAGCTCGAGCTCGGTGCCGAAGGTGTTCGACTCCTCGACGGTGACGACACCTTCCTTGCCCACCTTGTCGATGGCCTCGGCGATGAGGGCGCCGATCTCGGGGTCGGCGGCGCTGATCGAGGCGGTCGCGGCGATCTGCTCCTTGGTCTCGACCTCTTTGGCGTTCGCGACGAGTTCGGCGATAACGGCTGCGACCGCCTTCTCGATGCCCTTCTTCAGGCTGATCGGGTCGGCGCCGGCCGCGACGTTGCGCAGACCTTCCTTGACAAGAGCCTGGGCGAGCACGGTCGCGGTGGTCGTGCCGTCGCCGGCGACGTCGTCGGTCTTCTTGGCGACCTCCTTGACCAGCTCAGCGCCGATCTTCTCGTAGGGGTCGTCGAGCTCGATCTCCTTGGCGATGGAGACGCCGTCGTTCGTGATCGTGGGGGCGCCCCACTTCTTCTCGAGCACGACGTTGCGACCGCGCGGGCCAAGCGTCACCTTGACCGCGTCGGCCAGGATGTTGAGGCCGCGCTCGAGACCGCGGCGGGCTTCCTCATCGAAAGCGATGATTTTTGCCATGTGTTTCTCGTCCCTCCCGGACGTAGCGAAGATGTCATTAGCACTCGAATCGGTCGAGTGCTAAGGATGATTCTGGCACTCGCCCCTGGGGAGTGCAAGCCGGATCACCGGGCGTGAGCATGCGGGTGCCGCCCGGGATTCCCGAGCGGCACCCGATCGAAGCCCAGTGGGTGGTGCTACGCCAGCCGCACCGATTCCGCCTGCGGGCCCTTGGCGCCCGTGCCGACCTCGAAGACGACCCTCTGACCCTCTTCCAGGGTCTTGTAGCCGCCCATGTCAATGGCGCTGTAGTGGACGAATACGTCCTGGCCGCCCTCATCGACGGTGATGAAGCCGTAGCCCTTTTCAGCGTTGAACCATTTGACGGTCCCATTCGCCATTTCTTCTTACTCCATTGCTTGCTGTGCCCGCCCAGGGGAACTGCTGCGCGTGAGCCAGACAGTAGCAGCGGCCAGGCGGCGGAATCCGCTCGGATGCCCGATTAAGGCAAATGGTTACCTGGGCGTGCCGCAGCCGTCATCCGCCGGAAATAAGGCGCGCGGGGCGCTCAGGCGATCGATCCGGTGGATCGATCGCGCGCCCCGGCGAAAGGCGGCAGCCCACGCGCTGCGGACGACCTCAGAACGCGAGATCCAGGACCAGAGCTCAGCCCGAATAGTCCGACCCGAGCACGATGGTCACGTTGTCGCCGGTGTACCCGTATTCCGTCGAGACGACGATCTGGCCGACGCCGAGCGCCGTGGCCACACCGGCCGCAAAGGCGAGGTTCTTAGTGTCGGAGACGTAGATCGTCGTCCTGGTGACGTCGTGCTGGCTCGCGTTGACCCCGGACGCGTTCTTGAAGCCTGCGGAGACGAGGGCCTTCACCGCGGAATCCCCGAGTGACTGGGTGCCCGAGGCGTTGAGCACCGTGACCTGCGCCGCCGCGCTGACCTTCGGCGCCGTCGTCGACGTCACCGTCGTCTCCGACGGTGCGGAACCCGGCAGACCGCCCGCGTCGGAGGACGAGCCGACGGCCCGGATGGTGATCCAGCCGCCGAAGACGATGACCGCTGTGGCGAGCGCGCACCACCCGATCCACACCCAGGCGCGGGCGGCGGGGCTAGGCGTACGGTGGGCGCCGACGCGCTCCGTGTGGTCGGCGACGTCGAACCGGTCGGCGGGGTGCTTCTGCGTCATACGGGTGTCCTTGCGGGAGATCAGGGGATCAGCGGCCGGGTGCGCGCGAGGCGGGCTGCCCGGCGGGCGTCACGCTGGCGCAGCAGGCGTTTGACGAGCATGGGATCGAAGGCGAGGGCCTGCGGCGTCTCGATCAGGCGGCCGAGCACCTGATAGTAACGGGCCGGGGAGAGCGCGAACTGAGAGCGGATCGCCTGCTCCTTCGCGCGGGCGCCGGCCAGCCAGTCCCGTTCGAAGGCGAGGATGGATTCTTCCCGCTCCGATAGTGGCGCCACGGCGGGAGAATAGTCAGACCGCCTATCGCCGGCGGGTAGCGCGCGCGGCGATTCGCTGGATCGCCGCCCCGGCGCGCAGCGCGGTGGTTATTGTGGTTGTCGACTCGTGGTGGAGGAAGTCATGGCATACGCGGTATCAAAGTCGGAGTCCGAGTGGCGGGCCGAACTCGACCCGGTACAGTACACCGTGCTGCGGGGGGCCGCGACGGAGCGCCCGTGGACGGGCGAGCTGCTCGACGAGAGCCGCACCGGCCTCTACACCTGCGCCGCCTGCGGCGCCGAGCTCTTCAAGAGCGGCACCAAGTTCGACTCGGGCTGCGGCTGGCCCTCGTTCTACGAGAGCGTCCGCCCGGAGGCCGTCGAACTCATCGAGGACCGTACGCTGGGCATGGTGCGCACGGAGGTGCGCTGCGCCAACTGCGGGTCGCACCTCGGCCACGTCTTCCCCGACGGCTTCGGCACCCCCACCGGCGACCGCTACTGCATGAATTCGATCTCGCTCAAGTTCGCACCGGGGGACGCGCAGTGAGCGACCTCGTCACGCTGACCCCCGCGGAGTTGCGCGAACGCCTCGACGCCTCGGAGGTGGGGCTGCTCATCGACCTGCGCGAACCGGAGGAGATCGCCGAGGCGCCGGCGATTCCCGGCGCCGTGAGCGTTCCGTTCTCGCAGTTCCGCGCCGGTGCGCGACCGGATTCCGACTACCAGTACGAGGGCGTCGTGCTGTACTGCGCGCACGGCAGCCGGTCGGAGCACGCCGGCAGGACGCTCGCCGCCGAGGGCTGGACGGTCGCCCACCTCGCCGGCGGCATCACGGAGTGGAACGCC
>NZ_DAIEII010000070.1:0-11571 GCF_027352875.1 Gryllotalpicola sp. | reverse complement strand
CGAACCCCCACGAGAGCAGTGGCATGAAGATCGGCATCCTCACCTCCGGCGGCGACTGCCCCGGCCTCAACGCGGTCATCCGCGGCGCCGTGCTCAAGGGCGACAAGATCTACGGCCACCAGTTCGTCGGCTTCCGGTGGGGCTGGCGAGGCGTCGTCGAGGGCGACTTCATCGACCTTCCCCGCCACCGCGTGCGCGGCCTCTCGAAGGAGGGCGGCACGATCCTCGGCTCCAGCCGCACCAACCCGTACGAGGGCGAGAGAGGCGGACCCGAGAACATCCAGCGGATGCTCGACGAGAACGGCATCGACGCCATCATCGCGATCGGCGGCGAGGGCACCCTCACGGCGGCCCGACGCCTCGCCGACGAGGGCCTGCACATCGTCGGGGTGCCGAAGACGATCGACAACGACCTCGAGGCGACGGACTACTCGTTCGGATTCGACACGGCGGTCGGCATCGCCACCGAGGCCATCGACCGGCTGCGCACCACGGCGGAATCGCATCAGCGCTGCATGGTCGTCGAGGTCATGGGCCGCTACGTCGGCTGGATCGCGCTGCACGCCGGCATGGCGGGCGGCGCGCACGCCATTCTCATCCCCGAGCAGCCCCAGTCGATCGAGCAGATCTGCGACTGGGTCCAACAGGTGCGCGACCGCGGCCGGGCGCCGGTGGTATGCGTGTCTGAGGGCTTCCGTCTCACCACCATGGACGAGGCGTACTCGCACAAGGGCCTCGACGCGTTCAACCGGCCGCTGCTCGGCGGCATCGCGGAGATCATCGCGCCGATGATCGAGGAGCGCACCGGCATCGAGTCGCGCGCGACCGTCATCGGGCACGTGCAGCGCGGCGGCGCGCCGAGCGCCTTCGATCGCGTCCTCGCGACCCGGCTGGGGCTTGCCGCGGTGGATGCCGTCGACGCCGGCCAGTGGGGCACCATGGTCTCGCTCCGCGGCACCGAGGTCATCGACGTGTCGATCACGGACGCGACCAGGCGGCTGAACACCGTGCCGCCGCACCGGTACGAGGAGGCGAAACTGCTGTTCGGTTAGTGCGCCGCCGCCTTGTGGGGTGTCGTGCGTCAGTCCGCCAAGCGCAGCCGGTCGAGCAGCCAGGCGAGTTCGAAGGCGCGCTCTTTCCACGCGTTGTAGCGGCCGCTCACTCCGCCGTGGCCGGCGACCATCTCGATCTTGAGTTCCGCGTCTTGCCCGAGCTCGTGCAGCCTCACCACCCACTTCGCCGGCTCGACGTAAAGCACCCGGGTGTCGTTGAGGCTCGTCACCGCAAGGATCGGCGGGTACTTCACGCCCGGCCGCACGTTCTCGTACGGCGAGTACGACTTCATGTAGGCGTACGCCGCGGGGTCATGCAGCGGGTCGCCCCACTCGTCCCACTCGACGACCGAGAGCGGCAGATCCGGGTCGAGGATCGACGTCAGCGCATCGACGAAGGGCACACCGGCGAGGATTCCGGCGAAAAGCTCCGGGGCGAGGTTGGCGACCGCGCCCATGAGCAGCCCGCCGGCGCTCCCGCCTTCGGCGACGAGGCGGTCGGGGGCGGTCCATCCGGCGTCGACGAGGTGGCGGACGCAGGCGATGAAGTCGGTGAAGGTGTTCTTCTTCGCGAGCAGCTTGCCGTCTTCGTACCACTGCCGGCCGAGCTCGCCGCCGCCGCGCACGTGGGCGATGGCGAAGACGACCCCGCGGTCGAGCAGCGACAGCCGCGGCACCGAGAAGTACGGGTCCGTGCTCGATTCGTAGGCGCCGTAGCCATAGAGCTCGAGAGCCGCGGGCGTTCCGGGCACGACGAGGTCGCGGCGGTAGACGAGCGAGATCGGGATCCTGGTGCCGTCGCCCGCCGTCGCCCATTCGCGGCGCTGCTCGTAGTGCGCCGGGTCGTAGTCGAGCACGGGCTGCTGCTTGAGCAGCGTGAGCGCGCCGGTCGTGGGGGAGTAGTCGTACACCGTCGACGGCGTCACCATGGAGCCGAAGCCGAGGCGGATCGTCGGCTGCGCCCATTCGGGGTTGCTGTCGGCGTGCACCGCGTAGAGCGGCTCGTCGAAGGCGATCTCGCGGAGCTCGCCGTAGCCGGAATCCGCGTCGAGCTCGATGATGCCGAGACGCGAGAGCCCGTCGCGACGGTACTCGACGACGATGCGGTCCCGGAACGCGCTGATCCCTTCGAGGCGCACGGCGGGGTCGTGGCGCAGGATGACGCGGGGCTCGGCTTGCGGGTTGTCGGCGGGCACGTCGACGAGCTCGAAGTTCAGCGCCCCCTTGTTGTGCAGGATGAGGAGCCGGTCCTCGCCCTTCACGACGGCGTGCGTGAGTTCGTACTCCACCCCGTCCTCGCGCGGCCACACGAGGTGCGGTTCCGAGGCCGGGTCAGCGGCGTCGATGAGCCATTCCTCGCTGGTGATCTTCGATCCGGCGGACACGACGAGGTACCGCTTGGAGCGGGTGAGCCCGACGTCGAGCCAGAACCGCTCGTCGGGCTCGGTGAACACCTCGGCGTCCTGATCGGCGGGGGTGCCGACCTCATGCCGCCACATGGTGTCGGGGCGCCAGGCGTCGTCGACGGTGAGGTAGACGACGTGCCGGCTGTCGGGGGTGAAGAACGCGCCGGCCGCGGTGCCTGGGATCTCGTCGCGGAGATCCTTGCCGGTCGCGAGGTCGCGGATCCGAAGCGTGTAGCGTTCGTCGCCCTCGACGTCCACGCCGTAGAGGAGGAGCCGGTCGTCCTCGCTGACATCGAAGCTGCCGAGTGAGAAGAAGTCGCTGCCCGCGGCCTCGACGTTGGAGTCGAAGAGCACCTGCTCGCCCGGCAGCGCCGGCTCGTCGGCGGCGACATCCGCGAGGGAGGGCGGCGTCCAGTCGTCGGCCGCGGCGATAGGCGCACGGCAGCTCGCGCCGTACTGCTTGCCCTCGAAGGAGCGCGAGTAGTACCACCAGCCGCCCTCGCGCACCGGGACGCTGAGGTCCGTCTCCTTCGTGCGCGACTTGATCTCGTCGAAGATCGCCTGGCGGAGCGGTTCGAGGTGCGCATTGCGCGCCTCGGTGTAGGCGTTCTCGGCGGTGAGGTGGGCGATGACCTCGGGGTAGTCCTTGTCGCGCAGCCACTCGTAGTCGTCGATGACGGCGTCGCCGTGGTGCAGGCGCCGGAGAGGGATCTTCGCGGCGACAGGGGGAATGACAGCGGAATCCGGCACGCCACAACGCTAGCCGAGGTGCCTACAGTGGCCGTATGGCGAGATTCGCGCGCTACGACCGATTCGGCGGTCCGGACGTCATCGAGGTCGTCGATCTGCCGGAGCCGCATCCCGGCCCCGGCCAGATGCGCGTGCGGGTGCGCTTCGCCGGCCTCAATCCCATCGATTACAAGATCTTCGGCGGCCTCGGCGACTACGGCGTCGTCCTGCCGTCGGGCGTCGGGCAGGATTTCTCGGGCGATGTCGACGAGGTCGGCGAGGGTGCGACGGGCTTCGCCGTCGGCGACGCGGTGCTCGGGGCCATCCGCCACCAGGGGGCGGGCGACTTCGTCATCGCGGACCCCGGCTCGGTCGTGGTCCGCAAGCCGGAGGGCCTCGCCTATGAGCTCGCCGGCGCGCTGGGCGTCGCGGGCCGCACCGCGTGGGCCTCTGTCGCGGCGATCGATCCGCAGCCTGGTGAGACGGTCTTCGTCAGCGCGGCCGCCGGCGGGGTCGGCATCCTCGCGGCGCAACTCGTGCTGCGCGCGGGGGCGAGCGTGGTGGGCACGGCCGGCGAGGCCAACCACTCGTTCCTCGAGGCGCTCGGGGTGACGCCGGTGGTGTACGGCGACGGGCTTGTGGAGCGGCTGCGGGAGGCCGCACCCGGCGGCTATCAGGCTGCGCTCGACAACCACGGACCGGAGTCGATCGACGCGGCTCTCGAACTCGGCATTCCGCTGAGCCGCATCAACACGATCGCGGCGCGCGGGTACCGCGATGCCGTCGGGGCGGGCGCTCAGCAGGCGTCGCCGGACGACTTCGCGCGGCTCGCGGACCTCGTCGCGAGCGGCGAGCTGAAACTGCCCATCGACTCGCAGTACCCGCTGGAGCGGATCCGCGAGGCGTATGCGCATCTCATGGGCCGACACGTGCGCGGCAAGGTGCTCCTCGACCTCGGGGCATAGCGAGGCCGCCGCCTCGCGGACAACCGGCCTTCTGGCGGCGGGTGTCTGCGAGGTGGCGGCGCTGTCGCTTTAGCCGACGGCCTGGCCGTGTCCTGCGACGGCGTGCTCGACGCCCTCGGCGGTCGCCGTCACGGCGATCTTGCGAGGCTTGGCCTTCTCGCTCATCGGGATGGTGATGCTCAGCACGCCGTTGGCGTAGTCCGCCGAGATGCGGTCGCTGTCGATGCCTTCGCCCAGACTCAACTGGCGCAGGTACGTGCCGCCGGTGCGCTCGCGGACCATCCACTTCACGCCCTCGCCGGTGGCAAGGGTGCGCTGAGCGCGGATGGAGAGCAGCTGCCCGTCCACGTCGATGTCGATCGAACCCGGGTCGACACCCGGAAGATCAGCGGTCAGCACATAGGTGTCACCGTCGCGGTAGAGGTCCATCGGCATGCGGCGCGGGCCGGCCGGACGGTCGAACCACGTGCCCGCAAGCGACTCGAAATCACGGATTGGATCAAAGCGCGTTGCCATAGATCATCAGCTCCTTCGTGTTCAACTGAAGAGTTGAGTCGGGGTGACTCAACTACGTTCAGGTTAGCACTCAACGGTGGAGAGTGCTAAATATTTCCGCGGTGCAGCGGGGGCACAGCCCGCTCCCGGCGAGCACTGGGTTTCGGCTGCGCATACTCAACGTGTGAATGCATCCGGCCGCAAGGCGCTCTTCCCCGTGCCGGTGTGGCTGTGGCGCATGGCCATGGGGGCCGCTGCGCCCCTCGAAAACCGCAGGTTCAACGCCGAGCCCATCACGACGGTCGACTACACGCTCGACGTCGACTACGTCGGCGACGGGATGCGCGAGCATTGCCTCGACGTCCTGCGGCCGCGGGATGCACCCGGGGCGCTGCCCGTCTACGTCTATGTCCACGGCGGTGGCTGGACCTCAGGGGACAAGGCGCCACTGACGAAATACTGCGCCGTGCAAGCCGATTCCGGCATGGTCGTCGTCAACGTCAACTATCGCCGAGCAGGGCGTTTCGAGCGCTTCCACCTGCGCGACATGCTCCTCGACCTCGACATCGCGCTCGCCTGGGTCGAACGCCACATCGGCGAATACAGCGGCGACCCCGAGCGCATCGTGCTCGGCGGGGACTCGGCGGGAGCACAGATCGTCGCGCTGCTCGCCGCGATGACATCCCGGGACGAACTCGTCGACTACTACCAGTTCACCCCCGCCATCCGCCGCGAGCAGATCCTCGGCCTGGTACTGCACTGCGGGGCGATGGACTTCTCCGAGGTGTTCGAGCGGGGGTTCATCATGGGCGAGAGCTTCGTGCGGATTCTGATCCCGGGCGGCGGCCGCGGGGCTTCGCTGCGCAAGGCGGCACGCTGGCTCTCCCCCCTGGAGTGGATCGACGAGTCGTTCCCGCCCGTGCTCGTGACCACCAGCGAGCGTGACATCTTCTACCGGGCGAACCTCAACTTCATCGACCGCGCCAAGGCTTTCGGCGTGCCCGTCGACGTGCTCGTCTACGGCTGGGACGCCAAAGGTGCTGAGCACACCTGGCAGCAGGACGCCCGGCTTCCGGAATCCCGCGCGGTGTACTCGAGGCTGCAGGCGTTCGTCAACTCACGTGCACGTCAGGTCGGCGTTTAGCATCGGGCTCCGCCTCGCGCACCACCTCGCGGGTGATCGTGGCGATCTCGCCCGTGCCCGTGAGGAGGAACTTCGCCATGTTCGAGATCGGGTTGCCCTCGGTCCACTCGAAGTAGATGTTGGGCACGACCCCGGTCTGGTCGCGGATCTCCAGCATCACCGATGCGATGGCGTTCGGCACCGCGTTGCTCGCGACCTGGAGCACCCGGTAGCCGTACTTCGTCACACCGTGGACCACCAGGTCCTCGGCGAAATCGGAGGCATCCGTCGTCAGCACCTCGAGGAAGATGATGGGCTCACCGGCCGGGATGTGGCTGAATCGCCGCTCATCGTGCGCCTTGTCGCGGTACTCCCGCTCGGTATCGACATCGGGCTCGTGGGCGACGAGCCGCACCGTGTCGCGACTGTCGGCGTCTTCGCTCACGAACGCGAGCGCAGCGTCGTCGAATCGGACCGACATCGCGCGGAGCTGGAACGACCGGCGCGCCCGAGAGATCGCCGAGATGACGAGGATGCCGAGGATGAACAGCAGCGCGATCCGCACGCCGTCCGGGCGTTCAATGACGTTGACGACCGTCGTGTACAAGAAGACGGCAGCGATGATCCAGAACGCGACCATCGCTGCCTTTTGCCGGTGCCGGTGCGCGCTGATCGCGGCCGCGACCGCCGCCGACGTGATGAGGACGAGCACGCCGGTCGCGTAGGCACCGCCCTGTGCGTCGACGTTCGCGTCGAAGATCCACGTGATGAGGAACGCGATCGCGGTGAAGACGAGGACGAGGGGGCGCACCGCGCTCGCCCACTGCGGGGCCATGCCGTAGCGCGGCAGGTAGCGCGGCACCAGGTTGAGCAGTCCGGCCATCGCCGAAGCGCCGGCGAACCAGAGGATGCAGATCGTCGACAGGTCGTATACGGAGCCGAACACGCCGCCGAGATAGGCATGGGCCAGGTACGCCAGGGCGCGCCCGTTGGCGGGGCCGCCGGCCTGGAAGTCGGCCTGCGGGATGAGGATCGTTGTCGCCAGGCTCGAGGTGAGGAGCAGCACGCTCATGATGAGGGCCGCAGTGGTGAGCAGCCGCCGGGTGCCTCGGATGCGCCCGACCGGGTTGTCGGGCGTGTCGCCGGGAGCCTCGTCGATCTGCGGCATGAGGGCCACCCCGGTCTCGAAGCCCGAGAGGCCGAGCGCCAGCTTGGGGAAGACGATGAGCGAGACGCCGACGATGCCGAGCCATGAGCCGTGCTGGGTGGTGAGGGCGCTCCACCAGTCGGTGATCTGGATGGGCTGGCCCACGACGTGCGCGGCAGCGACGCCGAGGACCACGACGTTGAGCAGCAGATAGGCACCCACCAGGACGACCGCGATGCCGATGGCCTCGCGGAATCCTCTGAGGAAGACCACTCCCAGCAGAGCGATGAACAGCAGGGTGATCGGCACCTGCAATCCGTGGAACCACCCCGGGCTGTAGGAGTTCTCGATGAGGTGGGCGCTGGCATCGGCCGCTGACAGCGTGATGGTGATCATGAAGTCGGTGGCGGCGAAGCCGAGCAGCGCGAGGACGAAGAGCTTTCCCCACCAGAACGGCAGCAGCCGCTCGAGCATCGCTATGGAACCCGAGCCTTTGAAGCTCTCGCCGGCGACCTTGCGGTACACCGGCAGCGCGCCGCCGACGGTGAGCACGATGAGCACGATCGTCGCGAACGGCGAGAGGACTCCGGCGGCGATCGCCGCGATCGCGGGCTGGTAGCCGAGGGTCGAAAAGTAGTCGACGCCCGTGAGGCTCATGACCTGCCACCAGGAGTGCGTCTTCTCGGCGACTTCCGCGTGCGGCCCCTGGTGGGTTCCACGGATGTCCGTCATCCCCTCGAGGAGCCAGGTCCTCGCCCGTCCGCGCCTGGTGGGAACGCCCGTCACCACGCCAGACTAGGCCGCGACCGACTTAGATTGCCGATATGACGATCCCCGAGACCGTGGCCGGGCTGCGCGCCGCGTTCGATTCCGGCCGCACGAAGCCGCTCGCCTGGCGCATTGCGCAGCTGAAAGCGCTCCGGGCGATGCTCGCCGAGAACGGTCCGACCTTCGAAGCGGCGCTCCACGCCGACCTGCGCAAGAACCCCACCGAGAGCCAGTTCATGGAGATCGGATTCACCATTGCGGAGATCGACGCGGTGCTGCGGGGCCTGCGCCGCTGGCTGCGTCCCAGGACCGTGCCGACGCCATCGGCGATCCTGCCCGCCAGGTCGCAGGTCGTGCTCGAGCCGCTTGGTGTCGTCCTCGTCATCGCGCCGTGGAATTACCCGGTGCAGCTCCTGCTGGGCCCAGCCGTCGGGGCGCTCGCCGCGGGCAACGCGGTCGCGCTCAAGCCGAGCGAGCTTGCCCCCGCGACGGCCGATGCCATCGCCGGGCTCGTTCCGAAATACCTCGACCGGTCGGCGGTCGTCGTCATCGAGGGCGGCGTGCCCGAGACGACCGAGCTGCTCGAGCAGCGCTTCGACCACATCTTCTACACCGGCAACGGCACGGTCGGCCGCATCGTCATGACTGCGGCCGCCACGCACCTCACCCCGGTCACGCTCGAGCTCGGCGGCAAGTCTCCGACCTTCGTCGACGACGGCGTCGACCTCGCGGCCGCCGCCGACCGCATCGCCTGGGGGAAGTTCGTCAACGCCGGCCAGACCTGCGTCGCGCCCGACTACGTGCTTGCGACCAAGCGGGTGCAGGATCGCCTGGCGCCCCTGGTCGCCGCTGCGGCGGCCGCGCTCTTCGGGGAGGACGCGAGCGCGAGCCCCGACTACGGCCGCATAGTCAACGAGCGGCAATTCTCTCGCCTGACCGGATTGCTCGGAGCCGGCACGCGCGTCAGCGGCGGCGTCCTCAAGGAGTCCGAGCGCTACATCGCTCCGACCGTGCTCGCGGACGTGCCGCGCGACGCGCCGGTGATGCAGCAGGAGATCTTCGGGCCGATCCTGCCGTTCGTCACTGTGAGCGGGGTCGACGAGGCGATCGCCTACATCACTGCGCACGACAAGCCGCTCGCGCTCTACGTGTTCACGGGCTCGAAGCGCACCAGGCGCCGCTTCATCACCGAAACGAGCTCGGGCGGCCTCGGCTTCGGCATCTCCCTCGCTCACCTGAGCGTGCACGGTCTCCCGTTCGGCGGTGTCGGCTCGAGCGGCATGGGCGCGTACCACGGCAGGCGATCGCTGACGACGTTCAGCCATGAGAAGGCGGTGCTCTCGAAGCCCCTCAGGCCCGACACCATGAAGCTTGTTTCGCCGCCGTACACGGCGGCTAAAGACTCACTCGTCAGGCGCATCCTGAGTAAAGTCCTGTGAGCAGATGAGTCTGGCCGAAACCCGAGCCTACGCCGAAGGCCTCGACGCGCAGATCGCCGAGGTCGATTGGGCCGCACCCGATCCGGCTGCGGCGCCGTTCCGATTCGAGGCACCCAGCGGGTCGCTCGCCGGCTGGTCGCTCGGCGACCCGGCGAACCCGCGCGTCGTGCTCGTTCCCGGCGCGACCGGCTCGAAGGAGGACTTCGTCCTGCTCGCCCCGCCGCTCGCCGAGGCCGGCTACTTCGTGCAGACGTTCGATCTCGCCGGCCAGTACGAGTCGGCCGACGCCGGGCCGTCGCTTGCGACCGGCCGCTACGACTTCGACATGCACGTCGCCGATGTCCTTGCCTTCCTTGCCGCGGGCGATGCCGCGCACGTGCTCGGTTACAGCTACGGCGGGATCGTGGCACAGCAGATCGTCGCCACGCGCCCCGACCTGGTGCGGAGCCTCACGCTGCTCACCACCCCGCCGGCCGTGGGCAACACTTTCCGCAGGGTCAAGGTCGTCGGGTTCCTCGCGCCGTTCCTCACGGCACACCAGGCGGGCGGTCTCATGCGCTGGGGCATCACGACCAACAAGAACAAGGTCGACCGGGCGCGGTTCGACTTCGTCGTGAACCGCCTGCGCGTCACCCGCCGCCAGAGCGTCGACGACATGATGGTCACGATGCTCGACGCTCCTGATCTCCGGGCGGCGGTAGCGGACTCCGGCATCCCGGCTCTCGTCGCCACCGGCGAGCACGATCTCTGGCGGGTCGCGCTGCACGCCGAATATGCCGACCAGATCGGCGCCGAGCTCGCGGTCTACCGCACCGGCCACAGTCCGTGCGAGAGGACGCCGAACCAACTCGCCTTCGACATGCTGCGGCTCTTCGAGCGAGCTGCCGCCGCCGAGAGCGCTCAGCGCGACAAGTAGTCCTGCCTCTTTGCAGCTTCGGCACGGAAGAGGCGCCGCCGAGCAGCCCGACGGGCCCACGGGCTGGCGTCCGGCCAGTGCAGCTTGAAGGTGACGAAGGCCCATGCGACACGCTGCCAGAGTCCCGACCACGAGTCGAACGGACGCGCCGAGACCCCGACGCGGAGCGTGTGGTCGTAGCGGGTGACGACGTCGAGCGGAAGGTGGAGTGCGAGGTCGAGATCGTCGTGCACGTGCGGTGTATCGCGATGCACCAGGGGGCTCGTCTCCTGCCAGACCGAGCGCCGCATGGCGAAGTTCGAACCGAAGACGGGCACGTTCGTCAGCCATGGCCCGACCACGTTGAAATAGGCGCCGATGTACAGGTGCTCGGCGATCCAGTTCACCCAGGCGCGCGCGCCGTAAAAGTCGCCGGGGCCGGTGAGCACGCCGATCGCCGGGGAGGAGTCGAATTCCCGCTCGATGCGCTCGAGCCAGTCGGGGTATGGGCGGGAGTCGGCGTCGAGGCGGGCGATGACATCGCCGGTGGCGGCGTCGTAGCCGGTCGCCGCGGCCGACATGATGCCCTTGACAGGCTGGAGGAGCACGATCGCACCGGCTCCTCGGGCGACGTCGCCGGTGTCATCGGTGCTGCCGTTGTCGACGACGATGAGTTCGTCGGCGGGGCGGGTCTGGGCGGCGAGATCCGCAAGGACGCGTCGAAGCATCTCACCGTCGTTTAATACCGGAATCACTACGGACAAGGTGGTCAACGAACGACCTCCTCTCGAACCTTGAGATTACCTGATAGTGCGCATCAGGACCGGCAAGGTTTTCTGGAGTGAGTGTCAGGCGCCGAGCAGATCGATGACGAAGATCAGTGTCTGGCCGCCGAGCGGGTGGCCGCCGGCCGGGCCGTACGCGAGGTGCGGCGGGATCGTGAGCTTGCGGCGGCCGCCGACCTTCATGCCGGGGATACCCTCCTGCCAGCCTCTGATGAGGCCGGTGAGCGGGAAGCGGATGCTCTCGCCGCGGCTCCACGACGAGTCGAACTCCTCGCCGGAGTCGTAGCCGACGCCCACGTAGTGGACGTCGACGGTCCCGCCGGGGACGGCCTCGGTGCCCTCGCCGACGATGATGTCCTCGATGACGAGCGTGTCGGGGGCCGGCCCTTCCGGGGCGTCGATCTCGGGCTTGGTCTTGTCAGTCATGGCATCCATCCTGCCGGGTCGGCGCCAAGTGCGGGTGCGTCGGTGCGCTCGGGCTGAGATCCGGCCGGCGCGCCAGGCATTTCCGCCTCGGCCGCGGAGTGTCGCCCAGAACTCAGCCCGAGCGCACGCCTTCGCAGCTGCGCGAGAACTTCCACCTACGGAAGCGGGTTCAGCGCGTCGTACCCCGTGGAACGTCTTCTGCCGCCGCTCCCGCGAGATCGTCGAGCGGTGCACGCCCAGACGACGCGCGACCGCCGCCTGCGGCAACCCCCGTTCCAGCAGCTGCTCGATCTCGACACGGTCATCCAAGGTCAGGTGTCGGTAATGTGCGGTCAAGGAAG